>JANLWZ010000169.1:0-7938 GCA_031364865.1 Elusimicrobiota bacterium | reverse complement strand
TGGTGCCGCCAGGTTCGCGAGTCAGGAGAACAGATCTCCCGCGGGCTTGCAAATGATCGGCCAGACGCTTGATATGAGTCGATTTTCCGCTGCCTTCCGGGCCTTCAAATGTGATGAAGATTTCTTTTTTCACTTAAGACGAACCATTATAATACGCTTCATCTGACGTGAGATATTTTCTTCTCCTTATCGTGTTTTTCGGTGCCGGCTGTGCTACCCGCTCAGGTCAGGGCCCGGTCATTCCTGTGGGTCAACTGCCTGCTGCTGAGGTCCCAAGCCAGCGCATGATGATCATCTATGTGCCGCAAACGGATGAGGCGGCCGCGAACTGGCTTAAGTGGTTTGACGCCAATCCCAGTCTAAAGATGGTGATCGCCTTTTCACCTCGCTTCGCGTCACTAGCGAAGGATGCGACGTTGAAAACTCGTTTGCAGGCGCTGGAAAAAGAAGGCCGCCTCGAGATCGCTCTCCAGATTCCCAATGCGCCTATCCTGCCGCTCATCGCTGAAAACCCTCCCTACGGGTATACCGATGACATCGTTCAGCTGATCGCACAATCGAAGGCTGGCTTCTATAAAACCTGGAATTTCCTTCCCAGGGGATTCGTCCTTCCTTACGGCGCAGCGAGCAGCAGATTGTTGTCCCTTCTTGGGAGATCCGGCTTTGCATGGATCGTAGCAGCCGTCGGGCAGGCGCCAGAGGGTTTGCTGCAGTATGGGTCGATGTCGATCTGGGATGGTTCTTCCACGGGCGGTCTTGTGCGCGTGTGGGATGAACGTCAGACGAAGGAAAAACTTATCGACCATTGGCTCAAAGAGTCAGCCAGTCAGAAAGCGGTATTCCTCCTGCCGCGGGATGGCGGCGTTCACCCTGCGCCTCTACAAATGGAAACACTGGGTCAAAGCACATGGAATGGCTCGGATTGGTCGATATGGACCGGCGCTACTGCCAAAGATGTGGCTTGGGGCGCTCTGCGCACGACGCGGGATGCGCTCGAAAAATACAAGAATTCGGGCCAGGCTTCCGTGACGCGGCTGGATGCCGCGCTCAACGAAATTTATAGTGCACAGAATTCCAACTACTTTGCCTCCGCAGGAAATATGACCATGTCGCCCGCTCTGAAAGAAGAACGCGAGCATGAATTTCAAGCGACGCTCCTTGGAATTTACCGCTTGATCAGCCAGCCTGCTCCGGATGAACTTTTCACGGCGATGGATTCGGATGTATCGCTGAGCGTCATACCGTCTTCCACAAGCATTCAGGCGGAAAGTTTGCCGGAGGGGCGTGAGCATATCATCATCCGTGACGCGCTCGGCGATGAAATCGTTCCGGGCGGCGGCGATCTGGAGTCACTGGAGATCTGGACCACAACAGACTCCGCCCACTGGGTGATCACCTTAACGAAGTATGCGCCGGCGCTGCCGCTGGAAATCTATATCGACCTTAATCATCAAGTGGATGCAGGCACTTCCGTCTTTCTGCCCGGCCGGCCCTACTTTGCTTCGGCTAAAGATTCCTGGGAGTATGCGCTCGCCGTGAACGGGCAGGAGGCGACGCTCTATCGAACACTCAGTGCCAGCTCTTATGGAGACGCGCAGAAGTTTCCTGTGGTCGTGGAAGGCCGCAACCTGCACATCTATTTGCCGCAAGGCGTCATGCGCGGACGCCCCTCGCGCTGGGGCTACCAGATGCTCATTGGCGCCGGAACAATCTCGGACTTTATCGACCCACCCGAAATACCCCGCAAGGAATTCTGGCAATCCCTTTCCACCGGGAACCGTCATGACTTTCCGTTTGTTCGTATTAAGCGAAACTAGTCATTCAAAAGGAGGCGGTAAGTCCATGCGAAATCCTGTGTCTACATCTAAATTACTTTTAGCGCTGCTGGTAACTAATCTCATCTGGGCGGGCAATGCTTTCCATGCTGCGTCCTATAAATTGCCTGCCAAAGGTCCAACGGCCGACGTCCACCCGGAAGTCTTCAATCTGCAGTCTTCTTTCGCTTCCGTAGCGGAGATGGTGAAACCTGCCGTCGTGAATATCTCCACGGTCCATATCGAAGAGATCGGTCAAGCGCCGCAGTTCTACTATGGTGATCCGATGGAGCAGTTCTTTGAATTCTTTGGCCAGCCTGTCCCGCAGCAGCGGCGACGACAGGCGCCCATGCAGCCCAGAAAGTTTAAATCGGAAGGCGTAGGTTCCGGCGTCATCATCGATCCGGATGGGTTGGTGCTTACGAACGAGCATGTGGTCCGCGGCGCTGATGAGATCAAAGTGCAGCTCTATGACAGAGACAATAAAAAAACGGAATACACAGGCAAAGTCATCGGCAAAGACGCGCGCACAGATCTTGCTATTGTCCGGATCAAAGCGCCGGGCAAGCTGCCGTTTGCCGCGCTGGGAGATTCCAACAACATTCGCGTCGGGGACTGGGCGATTGCCATTGGTTCACCCTTCGGGCTTTCTCAAACCATGACGGTAGGCGTCATTTCCGCCGCGCGTCAGTCGCTCGCCATCGAAGACAGAGAGTACCGCAACATGATCCAAACGGATGCTGCCATTAACCGAGGGAATTCGGGCGGTCCACTGATCAATATCAAAGGAGAAGTCGTGGGTATCAATACCGCGATCTATGCCCCCACGGGTACCTTTGCGGGAATTGGCTTTGCCGTGCCGATCAATCAGGCAAAGGAGATCCTGAGCGATCTGGTAAATAAAGGCCACGTCGTACGCGGCTGGCTGGGAATCGAGATGGGTCGCGAGATTCCACCGGCGATAGTGAAAGCATTCGATCTGCCGGATGACAAGGGTGCGCTCGTGAATCGTGTCCTGAAAGACTCGCCAGCAGAAAAAGCAGGACTTGAGCGTGGCGACGTGATCCGCTCCATAGACGGCAAAAATGTGGAGTCTTCCGATCAGCTTCAGGCGCTTGTCGCACAGATGTCGCCCAAGAAGAAAATTAAGTTGGAAGTTTTTCGCGACAGGAAAACGATCAAGCTGCCGCTCGTTTTGGGTGAGCGCCCCTACGCGGCTGATACTTCGGAACCTAAGTAGGGATTACGCGGCGGCTGAGGTAGAGTTGCGGACGCGGAAGACTTCGCCGCTTTCGTTTTGTTCGAGACCGCGCGGGATGCTGAACGTGAAGGTCGTGCCTTCCCCCTGTTTGGAGCGCACACCGATTTCTCCGTAGTGCTCGTCCACCACAAACTTGCAGATCGATAATCCCAGGCCGGTCCCGCCGCGAGTGCCGGACGCCTGCTCAAATTTCTTAAAAATCTTATTGAGAAACTCAGCGGGCATGCCGTTGCCCGTGTCGGTGACTTGAATCTGAACGCGGTCTGAGAGATCGACCACTTTCACCGTGATAAATCCGCCTTCCGGCGTGAACTTGATGGCGTTACCGATGAGATTAATTATCACGCGTTCGAGCAGATGGGTGTCCAGCTTTATCTGCCGTACTTGCTCCGGCATATCCAGCGTCAGTGTGATTTTCTTCTTGGCCGCTTCGGTATGGAAGATCTCTACGGTATTCGGGAGTACCTGACGCAGATTGCAGTCTGAAATCGAGAGTTTGAGTTTGCCGGCGGACATCTTGGCGCTGTCGAGGAGGTTGGAGACAATATGGAGCAGCTTGGTCGAGGCATTCTCCATGATATGGATCATCTTCTTCTGCTCATCATTGAGCGGGCCCGCCATTTCTTCTCCCAGCACCTGCAGATAGCCGCGCACCGCGGTCATCGGACTGCGTAAATCGTGCGTGAGCGACTGCAAAAAGTCGTCCTTGAGCTGATCCAGCTCTTTTTCGGCTGTCACATTGCGTACTTGAATCATGAACCAGTACGTCGTGCCGCTTCCTTCAGGCGCGTTGATGATGGATGACGTGATGAGGTAATAGCGTCGGGTACTGTCGGTGGAAAGATTGACCTCGATTTTGGACTTGGGACCATCGCCTTCAATGCTTTCACGGATCGCGATCGCGAGCTTGTCATGCTTCACAAAACTCCAGATAGGACGTCCGCTTAACGCTTCCTTGCCTTCTTCCAGCTCGAGCATGGAAAGCGCTTTGGGGTTGATCAACTGAACCTGTCCGTCATCGTCCGTCAGAATGATGCCGTCTTCGCTGGCGGCAATGACGCCTTCTGTCTTGGCCTGCTCTCCCATCACTTCATCGACGTGAACGTTGCTGTATTGTTTGAGGTCTTCGCACATGCTATTGAACGCATCCGCGAGATCCTGAAGTTCGTCGTGCGTGTCGATCTGAACAAACGTTGAAAAATCTCTTTTTGAAATTCGTTCAGCGCCTTGCATCAGCGCGTGAACCGGTCGCGTGAGATGCCGGGCAAAGCCATAAGCGACGCCGAGAAATACGAGGGTCAGTCCTACGAGCAGGAGTACGCCTGTCCAGAAAAATTCGTGATGCATCATGATGAAAGCGAAAGTCAAAAGAAAGAGTGGGACCAGCGAAAATAAAGCCATAAATACAGCGGTTTTCGCCAGGATGGATGTGCGCACCGGACGCTTTAAATTCATCGTAGGCCAAGTCTAGGGGGTCTTTATTACCGTGTCAAGGCAGTATTTTGATGCGTTTTACTGTATCAGGAGCAGCAAAAGCATGAAGCAAACCCCCAAAATAAGGGCTAAAAACTGCATAAACGACTTTATGGGCTCTATTTCTTTGTGCAGCTCCGGCGTGAGGTTGGAACCGGCGATATAGAGGAAGGTTCCGGCCGTCACCGGCAGGGCGATCGCCGGAAAATCGCTCATCCCGGACTGAAAAGCAAAGGCAAGGCCGACGCCCGCCATCGCGACGCAGGCCGCTAAAAAATTGAAGAGGAGCGCCTTCGACCGTGAATAACCGGAATGCAGCAGTACTCCGAAATCTCCGATCTCATGCGGCAGTTCGTGCAGGACGACCGCCGCCGTAGTGGCCAAGCCAACGGAGTGGCCGGCCTGATAGCTTGCGCCGATGAGTACACCATCCAGAAGATTATGAAGCACGTCGGACAAGAGCATCATCCGTCCGACGGGGTGGATGTGATCGCCATGGTGCAGACCATGCTCCTGACGCCAGCGCAGAAACTTTTCCAGAACAAAAGACGAAAAAATGCCGGCCAATACCCAGAGAGAACTTGCGACCGCGTTCGTCGTCGTTCTGTAGATCTCCGGAAAAAGATGCACGATCGCATCCGCAAAAAGTGCGCCCGCCGCAAAACTGATGAGGATAAAAACGATGTTTTTTACGCGATCTTCGCGGAACGGAATAGTCGCCACGCCTGCCAGGGAGAGAAGACTTACACCAAGTGCGCTAAGAAAGGCCCACCAGAAAGGAGTCATTGCACAGCATTATAACGAAAGCGGTAGGACACGCCTGCCTGCAGATTGTAGTCGGACGTCAGCTGGATCTGATTCACGCGCTGGTAAACAGGGACCTGGACAAGCATTTGAACGTCCAGATCTTTCCACGCATGCAGGACGAATCCCGGCGAAAAGCAAGGAACGACTTTCCTGTCGATAAAACGGCGGCCATGAGCAATCCAGCCCATAAATTACGTTTCATGTGGCGCCCAGTGTACACAAAATTTACCTGGCGTTCATACGTGTGTAACGTTGAGAGAGCAAACTAGGTTTATGACGATTAAGCAAATCATGGTGGGGTCTCTTGTGGGCACGCTTATCGTCGGTGCCGTCGTACACAAGTTCACCTTTGCGCAGAATAAGGCGCAAAAATCCTCGTCCATTCTCGCCTCGAGACGTTCGCACCTTAAGGTCACTGCCCCCAAGGCAACGAGAGAAGTATCGGGCAAAAAGACCTTTTTTCGCTCTTCCAGACCCTCCTAAATAAGTTAATAACGTATCTATATATAGATGAATTTCTTAATTTACCTTCCCTTAACGGCCCAGTAACCCCCCTGTAACACCTGCACGGTAACATTGTCATATATGCGAATGAAACATTGGGCCTATATCGGACTGGTGTTGGTTCTGGGCCAGGAATCCCTGATTGGCGGCGCGCGCGCCGCCGAACTCATGATTCCTCCCGACCCCACTCCTTCCGCCAAGGTATTACCCCTGACGGACCGAATCATCCGGTGGTGGCAAAAGCCTCCCCAGAGGAAGGTCATCACGCCTGTTGTCGTACGGCTTTTCTCTACCGAAAATACCCAGAACCTCTGGTTGAAACACCCCACGGGGGTCCTGCTTTCCGGCCGCAAGGTGAAAGGCACCATCTATTTCACGCATCGGGATGGCAAAGTACATGCCTTTAAGGGAAAGCGCCGGCTCTTCGCGGCTCGGCAGTTAAAGATCATCGCGCTGGATGATCAACCCCTTTTGCTGAAGAACAAGCAGGGCGTAGTGAAGAGAGTCTTGGGGCAGGTTCGCATTGGCGCCGTGAAAGGCCGCCTGAAAATCGTCAATCGTACGGAGCTTGAGGATTACGCGCTGGGGATTTTAGAAGGGGAGCTAGGTTCGCTGCGCTTGAACCCGGAACTCCTGAAAGCTCAGGCCGTTGCTGCCCGAAGCTATGTGCTCTCCATGCGCAATGAACGGCATCGCGGCCAAGGCTATGAATATTGCGATTCGCCGCACTGTCAGGTGTTTCGCGGTGTGGCTTCTTTCGAGAAGATGCCGGAACTCAAAAAAGCTCTGGCGAGCATCAAAGGCCAATATCTGACGTATGCCGGCCGGCCGATCTGCGCTTTTTATCACCATAGCTGTGGCGGTCTCAGTTCCTCTGCCAACGAAGTGTGGCCGATGAGCCGCAGAGGGTACCTGGTGGCTGTTCCAGAAGACGAAAAGGGCGTTTGCCGAATCTCGCCAGCAAACTCGTGGCAGGCGAGATTTCCGAACAAGAAACTCACCCTGTGCTTCCGTAAGGCGGGCTGGTTGAAGAAGAATGAGAATTTCTCCGACGTTCAAATCGTGCAGAAGGATTCCAGCGGACGAGTAAAACAGATTCAAATCGTGGGTAAAAAACAGGTCACGGTCAGCATCGGTCGTTTCCGAAATACGCTCAACTCCTACTTTGGGCGCGAATATCTCAGAAGCGCGCTTTTTAGCGTTTCCGTCGATAAGAACGCCGTCGTCTTCCAGGGCCGCGGCTGGGGCCACGGCGTGGGCTTTTGTCAGGAAGGCGCCCGCTGGCTTGCGAACAAAGGCAAATCTTACGAGAAAATCCTGCAGCACTACTTCCCTAACACCCGCCTCGAACGCCTCTCCTAGCTCGACCGTCGCCTCACTGGAAAAATGGTAAAACATTGGCCTTATGTGGATTGTTACCGGCGGAGCCGGCTTCATCGGCAGTGTTTTGCTGTGGAAGCTTAATCAGGAGGGCATCGATGACATTCTGGTCGTTGATTTCCTGGAAAAATCTGAGAAGTGGAAAAATCTGCAGAAGCGAAAGTTTTCGGATTACCTTGAAGCCGATGAATTTCTTGCGCGCGTAAAAGCCGGCAAACTCCCCAAAGTCGAAGGCATTGCTCACCTCGGTGCCTGTTCTTCCACCACGGAAACCAATGCCTCTTACCTGATTCAGAACAATTACGAATATACGAAGACCCTGGCGGAATGGTGTTTGTCGAAAAAGACTCGCTTTGTCTACGCTTCCAGCGCGGCCACGTATGGGGATGGCGCTTTCGGATACAAAACGGATACCCTCACAACGACACGCCTACAGCCGCTTAATATGTACGGCTACTCCAAACATCTTTTCGATTTATGGGCGCTGCGCCAAGGGGTTCTCGACAAGATCGTCGGTATCAAGTATTTCAATGTCTTCGGGCCGAACGAATACCACAAGGGCGATATGCGCTCTGTCGTGGTGAAAGCCTATGAACAGATCCAGAAGGACGGCAAGGCCAAGCTCTTTAAGTCGTACCGTTCAGACTATAAGGACGGGGAACAGGTGCGCGACTTTCTCTATGTGAAAGATGCCGTGCA
>JANLWZ010000372.1:0-5363 GCA_031364865.1 Elusimicrobiota bacterium | reverse complement strand
ACCGGGGTTCTTTTGAGCATCCCAAGACGCGGCTTCTGGTGGGCGATGCGAAGCGTTTCATTGAAACATCAGAAGAGAAATTTGATGTCATCTTTTCGGATTTGCCCACGCCCTCTACAGCGAAGGACCCCGTCGCCGCGCTCTACACGACTTCCTTTTATAAGCGTTTGCGCCTGCGCCTTCTTCCGGGGGGGAAGATCGTGGTGCAGTCGGGCTCAGGACATCCTTTTCACATGGAATTTCATGCCCGTTTATCACGTATACTGCATGCATTCTTTAAGACCGTGAGCCCTTACTTCACCTTTATCCCATCGTTCGACGAGCCTTGGTCCTTTCTTCTGGCGAGTTCCGGGCAAAATCCTCTAAAGATTTCCAGCCCACAGGTCAATAAGCGGCTGGGGAACTTGTCTAAGCATCTACGGTTTTATGACGGGCAAACGCATGAAAGTATTTTTAAGATTCCGAAACATATAAGAGCGAAATGAAAAGTCAGGAACGTACCCCTTTGTTAGATGTTTTGATTGCACGCGCACGGCGCGGCGTCACGTCCTTTCACACGCCAGGCCATAAAAATGGACAAGGCATCGACAAACGCTTGAAAGCTTTTACGGGCAGAAATGTCTACAAACTCGATGTGACCGTTTTTCCTGAAGTCGATTCTCTTCACGATCCAGTCGGCCCCATCAAGAAGGCGCAGCAGTTGATGGCTGAAGCTTACGGCGTCAAGTATTCCCAATTTCTCGTCAACGGCTCTTCTGTAGGCAATATCGCAATGCTTATGGCGACCTGTCATCCGGGCGATTCCGTGATTCTCTCCCGCAACGCACACAAGTCGACTCTTTCCGGCGTGATCATGTCGGGCGTGTGGCCTATCTGGATCCAGCCGAAGATCGATCAGCATCTGGATGTCATCTTTGATTCCGATGCCGAACAAGTCGCTCAGGCGCTCCAGCAATTCCCGGAAGCCAAAGCCGTTTTTGTCACGAGCCCGACGTATCACGGCATCACGACTGATCTCAAAAAGATCGCCGATCTCTGCCACGCGCACGGTAAGTTACTGCTGGTCGACGAAGCGCATGGAGCGCATCTTAAGTTTCATAAGGATCTACCGATTTCGGCGGTGGAAGCGGGAGCGGATATCTGTGTGCAGTCCACGCATAAGATCCTCTCGGCGCTTTCCCAGGGCTCCGTACTTCATGTCAATTCTGACCTGGTGGATATCACCCGCGTCCGCAAGATCCTTTCCATTCTGCAGACGACCAGTCCCAATTACTTCATCATGGCTTCGCTGGATGCCGCTCGGCGGCAGGCCTTTTTTCAGGGGGAGAAAATCTTTTCACGGATGATGAAGATGGCCGAAGAGGCGCGTGAGCGCATTAATCGGCTGCAGCGCCTGTACTGTCTGACGCAGGGGGAAATCCGCGCGAAAGGCTATGACCTGGACGTCACCAAGCTCTCGGTCAATGTAACCCGAACGGGTCTCGCGGGTCATGATGTAGAGCATATACTCGCGAAAGACTATGGGATTCAGGTCGACTGTGCGGACATTTTCAATTTGATTGCGATCATGGGCGTAGGTACCACCAAACACGATGTCGATCGGCTGATCTCAGCGCTGGAAGACCTTGATAAGAAGGAGCCGGGGCAGGAAAAGAACTGGGTACTGCAGTTGCCATCGCTTTCCACGGAAATGGCGATGACGCCGCGCGACGTCTTTCTGGCTCAAAAGACAAAACGTGTTCCTTTATCTAAAGCCGCAGGCCACATCAGCGCCCAGACCTTGACCCCTTATCCTCCGGGTATACCGGTGCTTATCCCGGGTGAGCGCATTACGCAGGAAATTGTTGAGTTCATCATGGATCTTGCCGAAAAGGACATCCGCATCAGCGGCCAGGAAACCGACGAATTACGGACGATCAAGGTCGTCGCAACGCGTTAATTCTCCTGGTTGACTTTGTGTAGGTCAATCGTGTACTTTATCAGCCCATGAAAAAGAAAAAAGCTAAAACAAAGGCAAAAATGAAGACCCATCCCCAACGACCGGCGAAATTTCAAGTCAAAGCCAAGGCGAAAGCCAAGCCGCAGCTGATAACCACGTCCAGCCTCGTCAAGCGAACGAAAAACATTCCGCGTAAAATGGCGCCGTCTATTATTGTCCCCAAAAAATCTATAGACGCGCGGCGCGAGCGCTCGGTGGAAGAAAAACCGCTTTCCATTTCTGAAATTCAAAAATTCCGAGATATTCTTCTGGAAAAGCAGGAAGAGCTTTCCCAGATCGTCCACCGCAAAAAAGAGGAACAGGAATTTCAGCAGGAAGAGCCGGAAATCGGCGACGAAGCCGACATCGCCACACGCTCGGTGGAAAAAGAGCTCCTTTTTGATATCACGGATACCGAGAAGCAGACACTGGATGGCGTAGAAGCCGCTATCCGCAAGATTGAAAAAGGTGTTTTTGGACGTTGCGAGTCCTGCCAGAAGACGATTCCCCGTCTCCGGCTGGAAGTCATGCCTTGGGCGCGCTATTGCATCAGCTGTCAGGCACGCAACGAAACGCCTTCTTACGCCACACCTGAGTAGCTGACCCTCGATTGCCCAGTCCTGTAGACCTTCACACACACACGACCGCCTCTGATGGCACCATGACGCCGCGCGAGCTCTTTGAAAAAGCGCTCGAGCTCAAAATCCGCGTCCTGTCTATTACGGATCACGATTCCACCGAAGGGTTAGCCTCTCTTCAGGGGGACTTGGCGGCGCATCCTGAGATCAGGGTAATTCCCGGTATTGAATTAAGCGCAGAGGGAGAGCTGGCCTGCCATATTCTGGGATACTTTATCGATCCTGCCGATGCGGCGCTGCAGCGCCGTCTGGGGGAGCTGCGGCAAGCACGCCTTCGCCGCATCGAAGCCATGGTCAAGAGAGTCAATGAACTGGGAATGCCTGTCGCCTATGAGCGCGTGGTCGCGCTGGCGGCGGGAGGATCTGTGGGCCGTCCTCATCTGGCCGATGCGATGGTAGAGAGGGGGCATGTCCGCACGAGAAAAGAAGCCTTTGAACGATTTTTAAAAAAAGAAGGGCCCGCCTATATTACCGGAACTGGTCCGGATGCCGCAGCATGCATCGCCCTCATCCGCTCTGCCAAAGGTGTTCCTGTGCTTGCACATCCTTCCTATTACACAACGGCTGAGCTCCTGGGTCGACTGGCTGATCTGGGCTTGAGGGGTATCGAGGTCTACTATCCGGAGCATTCGGCTTCGCTCATCCGGCGGTACCTGGAGATGGCCAAAGAAAAGGGACTGGTCGCAACAGGCGGTTCTGATTTTCATGGCCCCAAAACGCAGCGCGCGGCGCTCGCCAGTGTCATGGTTCCGGAGGCCGTGGTGGAAGAACTAGAGAAGGCGAGAATTCGGACTTGAAATATTGCTGATTTCCTGTAAGTTTAGTAACGTCTAGCCCATGGAAAATTGTCCTTCTTGCCAGGCCTCCGTTACCGACGACGATAAAGAATGTCCGCGCTGCGGCGTTTTTTTCAGCAAATGGAGAGAACGCGAAACGAATGTGGCGAGCGGCAATCTATCGAAGTATGAAGCGATTGCTCAAGCCACCAGTCAGGAGTTTAACTGGACCATTCTGATTATTGTGGCGTTCGCGGTGGCGGGGATAATCTTCTACCTGGCGCAGAGTGCCAAAGACGTGATGAAGGATATTTAGCGGCCAAACTTCCGGCGGTTCCAGTAGACGTCCCATCTCAGTCGTACCGTCCTCCAAATACTTGATCCAAAGAAAAGAAAATAATTCACCAGCGACGCTCCTATCGCGACGCGGTCCGTCGTACTGCCCATGAAAACGAGGAACAGCGTCGTGAGCCAGGTGAAATACGCCATGTACTTGATGCGGACGGGAATGATGAAAAAAAGCAAAATCTCGTAATCCGGGAAGAGCGTGGCAAACGCCAGAAACAGGGTCGTGCTCAAGTAGGCATTCCCGATCGGTCCCTGCAGAATAAAGATCGATGCGACTGCGGTCACGGCTGCACCAAACATAAAGAAAAAGAAAAAGCGGAATTCGCCCCACACGTTTTCCAACGCCTGGGCAAATTGATAAATCAAAAGCAGCCAAAAAATGAGGAAGATAGGATGCAGATGAGGCGGCACAAAGAGAAATGTAATGACCCGCCACCATTCTCCCGCCAGCACGGCTTCGGGAATCAACACCAGGCGCCCAACAAAAGCGGGCTGCGCCTGCGTCATGAAGTAACAGATGCCGTTGGCGATGGCCAGGAAGAGTGGAAATTGAGGGATCGTGAGAAAAGACAGACGACGTTCAAGAAAGTCGAGCCATTTCATCCGCGTATAATAACATGTCGTCATGAAAACCATTCTCTACACGGCTGCCCACAGCGGCTTTAACCTCGGGCAGGTTCCTCTCGGAGGCGGCGCGACGATCTGCAGGGCGCTTGAGCGGGAATGGACGCGTACCCATCCTTTTCCGCTGAAAATCCTCGGTCCAGAAATTCTCGGCGCGCCGGCTCCAAAGCACAAAGATATCATTCAGTATTCGGAGCTTGCGTACGCCCGCTTTTGCCGTACGTTTGAACGCGCGACCACGCAGAGCGTGCTTTCCTACGACCCTCGCCAGGTCGTCGTACTCTGCAATGATGTGTCGGAAGGGCCGGACTTTAAAACCCTCGGAAGGAAGGGCTATAAGCTCTTCGTCATTTATCACGTCGATGTCGTCGATTATTTTTCGAAAATCTATCTGCGGTCATGGGTGAAGCCCGAAGTCACGACCGCTGCCTACCGGAACATTAAAAAACTCTTCCTCCACCATTTTCTGCCTGACGTGCTCAAGCTCGTGTGGGAAAAGCAGGAAGCCAGTCTGCGCTTTACGCAGGGGGTGATCGTACCCTCGCAGAGAATGAAATCTGTGCTCCTGGCCTGCTACCCCGAGCTGCATTCTGAATATATCCATGTGATCCCCTGGGGTTCCACGGCGTCCTCCATCAGCGATGCGGAGGCGGAGCAGGAAGCCGCGAAGATCCGACAAGAACTCGCACTTTCTTCTGACGCTCCGCTTCTTCTGCTGCTGAGCCGGATCTCCCCTGAAAAAGGACAGCATCGGGTGTTAGAAGCGCTTGCCCTTTGGGAACAGAAGGTGGATTTTCCGAAGGAGGGACTGAACGTCATCATTTCTGGCGAAGCGGCCTACATGATGGGTAAATCCTATGAACAGAAACTTCGAAAGTTGGCGGGACGATTAAAAAAATCGCGCGCCCATTTTGTGGGATACGCAGCTGAGGCAAAGAAGCGTGCCCTCTTCAAGATGGCGGATCTCTATGTCTTTCCCTCCGTTCATGAGAGCTATGG
>JANLWZ010000138.1:0-2229 GCA_031364865.1 Elusimicrobiota bacterium | reverse complement strand
CCTTTCTTCATTTCTTTCACATCATACCGGCCGTGCCATCGTCGAGTCATGCTCAGGATATCCGCCAGCAGAGTGTCTTCTTGGAGCGGCTTACTGTGATGGCGGTGTCGCAAAACAGACTTCCTAAGAGCTTCGATAGTTACATCAACCTGTTCATCAAAGAGCTTATTTAAGACCACTTCCTCCGAATGAGAAGTACGCCTCCAAAGTTCTTGCGTGTTCAGGGTCTGCTTCCCGGCAATCACCTGGTGAACATGCGATACATTCAGTAAATGATCATGCCGCTTTAAAAAATCAAAGCGTATCCGCTGTAGAGTATCAGGAAGCCGTCTTGACAGCACGCGCGAGACCTCAACATAAAAAAGCTCTTTTTTATTAAGCGTAGGCTCCTGATCGAAAAGAGCGCGCACGCTGGGAGACTTCACAAGCAGCTCCGCCAACGGCCTCATTAAATTCTCCTGTTTCGGTACATCCTCGGATAGCAGGGAATACAACAACTTCTCCAAAATGTGGATCGTGTTCGCATCCGGTGAAGCCACCTGCCAAAGTTCGTTGATTCTCCAGAGCGTTGTTATGAATATCTGGTTGGCCTGAGTGCCGTGCTGCATGGCGACGACCGCGTTAAATTCCGATGAGAAATCATGAGATCGCCGCTCTGGGATGGATCCCGGGCGCAAGGAAAGGGCCGATTGTTCGAAAAGGTTGCTGGTTCCGGCTGCTGGCGCGATTTTCGCGCACAGCATCGATAGGAAAACAAGGAGAACTGCTCTACAGCAGGACTTTCTCATGACCCGGCAGGAAGACGGAAACTTCTTGGAACCCCTGTAAATTGGATTGATACGCCGCCGATGTGAGCGCAAGACACCAGCCCGCTTCTTTAAAATTCGTACCGCGCTTTATCGCGTCATTCATTTCAACCACAAAGTCCATCAACAGCGGTTCGAACCAATCGGCATGATGAGAACCCGCGGAGAGAGCCGTATCAAAGCGCATCTCTTCGCGATGGCCCTCATGCGTCGTGAACAGGAGGCGGTCATCATCGAGAATTAAGGTGCCCAGCGTCCCCTGAACAATCACGTTGTTGCGCCGCAGCTGCGCGCGCCAGGTGAGATGGACGTAGCCGCTGGCCTCCGGAAATTGGACCAGTGCCTGAACGGCTTCTTCCAGACTCTCCAGATCCTCTCTGTCTTTGAGCATCTTGGCCAGAATCTTTTGCGGTTCTGCGCCCACGAGATTGAGCAGCAGATAAAACGAATGCCATCCGTGGTCGACCAGAATTCCGCCGCCAGCGATCGCGGCGTTGTTGCGCCAATCCGTGGATTGGGCAGCCGACATCGTGCCCTGGCAAATGTTGTTGCGCAGCGTAAAAATTTCGACGTGCCACACCGTGCCGATCTTACCTTCGCGTATAAGAGAAAAAGACTTTTGAAAAATAGGTGCGAACTTCCAGTTATGTACCGTAAACACCGTCTTTCCGCTCTGACGCATAGCCGCTGCAAGCTCGAGATATTCGCTGGGTTTCAGCGTGAGCGGCTTTTCGCACAAAACATGACAGCCCTGCTCCAGGGCCTGCAGAGACAGTGCGGCATGTGTGGCAGGAGGCGTACAGATGTCTACGAAATCGAGTTTCTCATGCTGGAATAGGTCTTCCGCAGAGCTATACGTACGCAGGTTCGACTGCAAGGCTCGTGCGACTTGCTGCCGTGCGGCGGACATGTCCATAATGGCGACGATTTCAGTGTCTGGAGATTGCGTATAAGAGGGCCAATGACCGAGTTCGGCGATATTGCCGAAGCCGACAAAAGCACCGCGGAGTTTAGAAGTCATTTCGAAACCTGGCGTCAATAGGACCCGGGCTAATTTGGCCAGATCCAAGGCGCGCCGAAGCGCCGCGTGCCAAGAGGCCCGCTAGCGAGGCGCAACGCAGGAGCTGGGCAAAGGAGCCCGGGCCCGGAGGGAAGGCCCATCTTTGGCCACCTTCTGCGTCACTCCTCCTCGAATTACCTGAAGGTAGTCCTTCGTCGTCGTTCCTTGAAGTTGTCACAAATCTGGGCCTTTCCTATTGACGCCAGGTTTCGAAAGGACTTCTATCATAGTTTCTCGAAGTCGGGGAGGAGTGTGGCAAAGGCTTCATCCATTTTCGTGACCGCTTCACGCGCTTCAGTTTCCGTGAGGATGAGCGGCGGGTGGATGCGTACGCGCGGCGAGTAGCTCATCATGATGAGCCCG
>JANLWZ010000244.1:0-15607 GCA_031364865.1 Elusimicrobiota bacterium | reverse complement strand
GTTGCGTAGTTAGCCGTTGCCGCGTTACCCGTGATGCTGATGCCGGCTGTACCCGCGCTGATGTTGGCGGCCGTAAGAGCTGTCAGTCCTGAACCGATGCCTGTGAAGCTGCCAGCGACAACGCCATAGGTCACGTTCAATCCACCCGAGGAAATAATGATCTGATTGGCCGTCCATGTGTTAGTGCTATTAAGGAGGGCGCTAGCGGAAGCTGGATTCACCCATGTTGGAACGGTACCAAAACCGTTGGACTGCAGAATCTGGCCCGAGTTACCGCTGGCGCCGGCCAACTTCAGTGTGCTTTGGATATTGAAATTATTTACGGTACCAGAGGAAACATAGAACGTGGAGTTCGTCTGCAGCGAATTTGTGATCTGAACGTAGCTCGTGTTGCCAAAAGCGAGATCATCCACATATTTCTTTGTAGCCGAATCCTGGGGTCCCGTCGGATCCAGAACATTGTTGATCTGATGGGAGTTCATGTTGAGTCCCTGGCTTTGTGAACCGATACCGGTGATCGTGGAATAGTTTCCCGTTTGCAATGCATTCGGATAAACGGAAGAGACTGCAAGAGACGAAGCTACGACGCCGGCGGGGAGTGTCCCATTGACTAAAGAGGAAAGAGCCACGGATTGAGAAGGCAATGTGATGGTGTTTCCAATCGTCAGAGCATTCACAGTACCGCTGGAGACATAGAAAGTCGAATTGAGCTGAAGTGTATCCTTAAGCTGGATATACGTTGTGGCAGCGCCTGCAAGGCTGCCGGCAGTCGTCGCATTGGTGGCCGATGCCGCGTTACCGGTGATGCTGATGCCGGCCGAACCTGCACCGATATTGGCGGGATTCAACGCGGTAAGTCCTGTGCCGACGCCTGTGAAGCTTCCCGCTACCACGCCGTACGTTACATTCAGCCCCCCGGAAGAGGTCATGATTTGATTGGCCGTCCAGGTATTGGTGGAATTGAGGAGCGCACTTGCCGCCGCTGGATTTACCCATGTCGGCACGGCACCCACACCGTTCGACTGGAGGACCTGGCCTGAGTTGCCGCTCGCGCCAGCAAGCTGCAGGGTGTTCTGCACGTTAAGATTCTGAACTGTGCCCGAAGAAACATGGAAGGTAACCGCCTGCAGAGCCGAACCCGCCTGAACAAAGGTGGTGGCGCCGCCGACGAGTTGGCCTGCGTTGCCCGCGAGCGTCGCGTAATCAGCTGTTGCTGCGTTGCCCGTGATGCTAATACCGGCTGTGCCTGCGCTGATGTTCGAAGGATTGAGAGCCGTGAGGCCAGTGCCAACGCCTGTAAAGCTGCCCGCGACAACGCCATACCTCACATTCAAGCCGCCAGCACCAAACACGGTGGCACTACTGCCAACATACAGGAAATCAGGATAAGCGGTCGCACCAGCCTGCAAGAAATTCTGGTTTTGGATGATGTCGGTAGCGGCATTGGTTACCATGTCGTTCCATACGCCGTTCTGGTAACCGCGGAATTTATTGGTGTTGGCGTTGTAATAGATCATGCCGTTCACCCCAGTCGCCGGATCTCCGATCGTAGATTTGCGCGGCATGATAATCGTTTGTCCATCACCAACGATATCGAGCAAAGCTTCAGGATTGGTTGTGCCGACACCGACGAGTCCGCCGTTGGCCGCCAGATAGACGCTGGTCGAGAAAGTGACGGTCGATTGATAGGTTTGTGCGCCGCTCCAAACGTTTGTGGACGTGAGGAGTCCATTTCCTGCGACAGTACCATCGACATAGGCTTTGGTGGCGAATTCTGCGGCGAGCGTCGGAGTCGTGGAACCGCTCTTTTGCGGGAAGGTCGAAAACGTTTTGAGGCCATCGATGGCTTGGACGGTGAAGGTGTCTACGAAGGCCGTATACGAGTGGCCTGAAAGGGTGTAAGCGGTGAAGGCATAAGGCGCTGTCAGGAGCCGTTCGCGGGGAGTGAGCGGTTCTCCTTCCACTTCGATTTCAAGAAAAACGGACGTGCTGTTGAAGATCGAAAACGGAATGGGAGTGATCGAGCCGATTTCAGCATTGAAGACACCATTCGTGACGACAAGGGTTTGCGTTTCCGACCAGGCACTTCCGGAGGGAAGCTGAATGCCGGCGGCATTCAGGCTGAAAAAACGGAAAATGAAATCGACGTTGCCGCTCGTGGGATTGTTGCTCGAGTCGGTGAGGCGGCCCTGGAAATTGATGACCTGAGGAACGTCATCCGCGCGCAGAAGCGCCAACGAAAAAAGGAATGCTCCCACCAGACCAATAAGGCCACGTGCAGAAGGTTTCACGTGTACTTTTTATAGTGGAAGGAGCGCTACCTCAAGTATCAATGTTGTAACTTTTTTGAGGTTAGAACGAGTTGATTTTACGGTGAGTTTTCACAACCCTGTGAGATTATGTTGACATTTCTGTGAGGCAAACAACCATTAACAACCAACTTCGGAAAAGCCGCCACATCAGAAAAGCCACCAGGGCGGAAAAGCCACCACGGCGGCCCCCCCCAACGGCCGAAGTGTTGGCACGTTTTCTGCCGTGATGGCACCTTTTCCGTAGTGATGGCTTTTCTGCCTTGGTTGGCATCTTTTCCGATATGTTGGCTTTTCTGATTTTCGGATGAATAAATTCTGCCCCATCTCATCTAAGGGTATAGGATGGCCCTCAAACCCAATCAACTTTGGATAGTAGTTAGAGCATCAGAACTCGCAGATATGATCCGGCGAGAAGTGATCTGCTGGAGCGCGATTCACAAGAACACACTCGGCTATCAGCTCATTCGATCTGCCGATTCGGTGGGGGCGAATATCGTCGAAGGATACGGCCGCTATCACAATCAGGATGCTTTACGCTTTTATTTTTACGCCCGCGGCTCTTTGGAAGAAACGATGTACTGGATCAAACGTGCATGTGCTGGGAGCATTGTTCAACATATAGTGAGTAAGCATTGGTTAGAACGATATCTGCTTTTATCGCGCGGGCTGGAGAAGTTTATTGTTTCGCAGGGACGTGAACAATCAAGAATTGTTCCGAAGTGATGGCATGTTTTCTGCCGTGATGGCACCTTTTCCGACGTGATGGCTTTTCCGCCGTATCCCTATCTCGCGACGACGACCGTCCCCGACGCGGCTTCGCCCCCCTGATCTATCTGGTAGAGGTAGATCCCCCCTGGAACCGGCTTCCCTGACTCGTCCTTGCCGTCCCAGACGATGGTCGTGTCCGCCGCGATGCCGGGGACCGCTTCAGCGACGAAGGCATTGGAAAGATCGTAAATCTTGCCGGTTAAAGGCAGAAGTTGAGGGTTATCAAATTCAAAGACCACTTTGTCGTTCCAGCCGTCGCCATTGGGCGTAATGATGCGCGGATAAACACGCGTGAGCGTAGCGCCCGTGCCGTGCGACGCCGCGCGGATCTGGAAACGGCCGATGCGCGGCGCCGTAAAGGACATGGTGTTGTCCGCCGTATTCACCACGCCGGTCGTCTTCACCCATTCGTTGCCGTTAAACCAGAACAGCGAAAGCTCCTCCGCCGCTTCTCCCGTCGAGATCAATGGAATGCGCGCGGTGGTACTCGCCGGCGAGCCCTGCACCACAACGCCTCCCTGCACGGTATAACCGAGCACGCCGCGGAGGATCGGCATCGTAAAGGTGGGGTTCGTGATTTCGGTTTGCGTATCGTAATTCAGGAGGCTCACCGTCATCGATTTTGCGACGCGACCTGTTTCTTCGGCGGAGACCTGCGTAAAGACAAGATCCAGATCGGCGCCATACGTGTTGTTCGCACGCAGAAAAATATCCGCGGAACTCTGCGGTAACTGTATGCGCGACACATTGTCATCGGCAAAGAAGAAGTGATTGCGGTCCTCAGAGTCGTCCAGCACCCGGCTGAAATCCGACATCTGGCCATCGGCATCGATGGTTCGCAGCGTATAGTAGGTGATACTGCCGTTGGACGTCGTCGTCCAGTTGGCCACAGGTTCCGTCGAAAGGGCGACCCATTGCGACCTCGGCGTGAGGAGACTCGTGGACGTATAGATAATGTACCCATCGAGATTGGAAAGCGTTGTTCCATCGGTACGCTCGGTCACAGCATGCCACGTGAAATCTATGGCGAAGGTGCTTGCTCCGGTTTGTGTGCGCGTCACAGAGAATCCTGTGGGCACGCGCGGCAGACTGGCAGAACCGGGGATCGTCAGCATGATGACATTGCTGTATACCGTGGGAACGTTCAGATTATTCAGAGCGCGAAGGCGATAGGTATACGTGACACCAGGCGTGATGCCGGAGTCGATGGACGTGCTGGATGTTTCGCTGCCGATCGTTCCATAGGCAATCCCGTCGGTGCTTCGTTCAATTTCAAAGACTGTTCCCGAGGGATTGCTGTTCCCATCCCACGACAGGTTGACCGTGTTGAAGGACAGTGATGTGGTCGTGAGATTGACGGGCACATTCGCGAGCGTGTACGTGCTGATGACGGTCGTCCAGTTGGACGAACTCAGATCGATCGTATCGATCGCGATCACGCGCGCGAAAAATTCGGCGTTGACATCCAGGACCGTAAACGTGGAACTCAAAGCGAACGTATCGGAGGAGTGCTGAATGATCGCGCCGCTGGAAGCCAGTTCAACGCGGAATTGGATCGTCGTTCCGGTCGTGCCCTGCCAGTCTAAGGCCAGAGAAGTCGCTTGAATATTTGAAAAAACCAGCGTTGTTGGGTCAGGCGGCGGTGCGGCATGAAGGCACGACGCCACCACTAGAGGCGCAATAGTCCACCCCAGATATAGAAATAGCTTTCTGGTCATACAGTTGCATATAGAGTGGAAAGTCGCCCCCGGCAAGAGTTTTTGTTGTAAAGAAATTGAGGACGAAACGCCTCTATTTGTAGGCCAATTTTTGAAGATGGCTCTGAGACTGTGAGGTTTTGGTGAGTTTCTTAAAGCCGCTGGTGCTGGGGGTAGGATTTGAACCTACGTAGGGCGTAGCCCGCTAGATTTACAGTCTAGTGCATTTGACCGCTCTGCCACCCCAGCACCAACAACTCCAGGAAGTCGCAATTATACATTGGGGTTAGTTAGTTTGTTAGTAGGTTAGGAGGTTTGTAGTTTGGCCAACCTACTACCCTCCCAACATACCAACCTACCTCCCTCTCTCGACTGCGAAAGTTAACAATTCTGTAACAAATCCTTAATGAACCTGTAACCTTAGACCTGCATACTCTATCGAGATCAAACACCCATGTTCACCACCCAACGACGATCAATAGCTCTCTACGTGCTCGCAGGCGGTCTAACTCTCGGACTGTCCTATAGCGTATGGGCTGACGGACCTGGAACAACCAGCGGCGATCTTCTCAAAATCCCCGTCAGCGCTCGCGCTATCGGTATGGGCGAAGCCTATACAGCGCTCGCGGACGATTCCGCAGCGCTCGCCTGGAACCCCGCCGGTATGTCCTTCATGCAGCAAAAAGAAGCTTCGTTTATGCATAGTTCGCTCTTTGAAGGCATCCATTTTGAGCGCCTCGCTTACGCCGCTCCTGGGGACAATTTTTCGTACGGCGCCTCCATGTCCTACCTCGGATTTGGCGGAGTCGACGGATACGATAATTCGGGCGTCGCCATCGGCGAGCAGACCGCGAATTCCTATCAGCTGACGGGCGGTATTTCCAGTTTTGTGATGCCGAGACTTTCGTTGGGACTCACGGCGTCTTATTTGCGCCAGAAGATTGCCGATGAAGCCGCGGGCACGGCCGTCTTCAACGCCGGAACCATTTATGAACTCGGCTACAACCCCTTAGGGGCGACGTATCGCTTCGGCTTTTCCGCGTTGAACCTCGGCTCAGGTCTCAAGTATGTGGATGAACGCGATTCTCTCCCGCGCAAATATCAGTTCGGCGCTTCGGCGCTGCATCTCAAAGAATTGCCGTTGAACCTGACCGCCGATCTCGTCATGCCGAAAGACAACAAGACGTCGTTCGCGATGGGATCCGAATATTGGTTCAAAGACATGATGGCGCTGCGGCTCGGCTACGCCGGCCTCCATGACGAAGGTTCAGGCATCCGCATCGGCTTTGGCCTGAAGGTGAAAGAATTTGTGTTTGATTACGCCTTCAGCGATCAGGGCGATCTCGGCAGCGCTCATCGCGCGGAAGTCCTCTTCCGCTGGGGTGAGAAGATGCATCCGCTCAATCGCGAGCAGCGAACGATTTTGAAAGAAGCGAAGAAAGCGAAAAGCCAGAGCGACTACGTTCAGGAAATCCTGACGCTCAATGAGATTTTGAACTCCGATCCCGCCAACGACAGAATCCTCCGCAAAATGATCATTGCCCATGAGACGATGCTCAAGCATGAGCTTCAGGACGCCATTGCCGATGGCAGAACGCCTCTGGAAACTGACGAAGAGATTCCTTCACCGGAAGAATTCGCGCTTCAAGATATGGTCCCTGGCCAGCAAGCCGTTGTCTCGAACAGAGTATCCGACGATTTTGATCCGACGGACCCGTTAGCGCTGGAAAAACTCCCCAACACCATCGGCGGTGAAGACACGGCTAAGGCCCCCGGCGTGGTGCGCGCGCCTTCCGCAGTCCCTGCCGTCGAACAAGCCGCTTCCAACTTCGGCGAACCCGACGCGCCGGCCGCCGAATCCGACGGCATCCTGCTTAAACCCAGCGACATCTACAGCAACTAAGCCAGGCCTTCCTACGCGGCAGCCTGTCGCACGACTTCGCTTTTATCCCTGGCAGCGGCACAAAGGCATTTACGAGCGTATGGATATTGTGAAAGTCTCTTTAAGCTCTGCACAGCCTGGACGCGAACCGATGGCACGGGGAGTTCTTTTTTTTGCCAGAAAAAACGCGGACCCACAACACAGCTCCCCAAAAGCTTGACGGCCTCCTCATCGCCAATCACCCCCAGCACTTTGCAGATTTCCTCCTGTACCGGCGGAACAGCTACCGCGAATTTTTTAATCAATGGCTTGACTGATTTTTCCAACCGGATATCTCCCAATCGCTGAACCACGATCTTCTGCATCTCAATATCGGGATCATTGAGGAGCCGAAGCAAGTCCTCCGACGAACTTACATTGAGCTGCCCCAGGAGCTTAAGGACCTTGCGGCGAATGGAGGCATCGGCATGGCCCAGCAGCGCGCTTAAAGGGGCCGCCGTCGTGCTGTCCATAAAAAGTTCCAGCACGATCAGGAGACGCATGAGCGAATCGGCGGTAGCCGTCACTTTCAACTGCTGAACGATGGACGCTTTCGCGCTTTGACCCAGTCGCTCCAGCGCCTGAGCAATGCCGAACATGACGCGTGGGTCGCGCGCGCGCCTGACCGACTCAAAAAGCGGGTCGACGGCGGAGTTTCCCAGATGCGGGAGGATCAGTAAAGCGCCCTGGCGGCGCTCATCATTCACACCGCTTAAATCATTGGCCATCATGTCCATCGATTTTTCTGCAAACACTTTCAAGGCGGCTTCCGCAAGAGAATGACGCGTGGGGAAAGAGGAGGCCTTACTCAAAGCATGGATGCGCAGTTGACTCAGGAGCGAGGCAGCCTCCCCAAAGCGGCCAGCGGCCAGATGATCGGAGGAATCGTTCTGGAGTGCATGAGCGAGCCTGGCGTAGTTCTGCGGGTTATCTTCTTTTTCCAGGAGCTCGAGGAACACAGCCGTCACACGTCTGCTGATGTCCGCTTTACGATGCATCTGAAGAATGTTCTGAATATCCTGCAGCATGCCCACCGTGAGCGCGCGGCTGTCGATGGCGTCGCGGGCCAGATTTTCCATGACCTTAGCGATGAGCTTCAAGACCGTCTGGTCCTCGCCTTTGGTGCAATGGATCTTAAGCACATTGAGAAATCCTTCGCGGAGAGCAGGGCCTAAAAGGTAATCGCATGGCAGCTGCAGCAGATTTTCAGCCACGGCTACGAATGAAAATGATTCGCCGGATGCCATGCCTTCACCCGAGACGTGTTCCAGCAGGCCCAACCGTCGCAGATAAGCGTACATTTCAGGAGAAATATTCTGTCCGGCGGGCGACTGCATGATGCGGCTCATCAGGCTCTTGAGGCTTTCCAGATGCGCGCGGGCCTGCTCATCGGAGCGGGTCGTCACTTTAAAATGCTGCTGCCACTGAGCGGCATAGCGGATCATTTCTTCGACTTTGGTTTGATCCAGCGATTGCGTGAACTGGTCCAGCATGGCTGCCGTGTCACCGGATTTTGCTTCAGGGCTCGTGAAAAGCGCATGGATCTCTTCAGGCGCCCTGGTTTTGAGCTGGTGCACTAAATTTTGAGTGATCTGCGCGCGGGAGGCGGAATCCGGATTGGCCTGCAGTTGAGCGAGCGTACCGCGAAGGGTATCGAGAAGCTGCGGGACGCTCGCGGCACCGGGGAGCCCTCCGCCGGTACCAGGAGCTGTGCTTGAACCCATCGTCGACCGGATCCGCGACACCAGTTTTTCTTCTTCATGAGGATTGAGCAGGATGACGTCATCGAGCTCGATGTGCGTCACGCTGCGGCTGACGACAAAATCCTGAACTTCTTTGAAACTCGACAATTCGCCCTTCGGCTTGGCGAGGACCTGCATCAGAATCAGAAGTTCCTTCGTCGTGATGCCGGGAGAGAAGATGATGGTCCGGATAGCGCGTTGGTTCATGTAATCGACAAAACCTGGGATCGCCACGATGTGTGTGCGGTTCGCCCAGAGTACGTTTTCGCGATTGCTGAGGATCGCCTGAGGGTGAGTTTTGAGGAATTCGGCGAGGACCGTCTGCGCTTTTTGGATCGTTTCTGTAATGACCGTACTGCCTTCCGAGAATACGCGCATGTTGGTCACCGCGATTTTCATCGCGTTGACCACTTTTTCCATTTCTAGATCGCGCTCCGGGCCGGGCATAAACGTAATCCATGTGTAAGGGATTTGAGACGAAACATCAAGGAGAAATTGCGCGGAGATTTGAAATGTTTCAGGACGGAGGTGAGACGATGCGCCACCTGTCCTTCGTGCGGCGTACTCTTTGAGCCCCCTGAAACCCTTCGGCTGTGAACACATCGTATTCAAAGGTCGTGGCATCCACCCATTTAGGGTTGTCAGGCCATCCGCCGCCATCGGGTGTCATGGAAATATCCAGCGTGACCATGCCGCCGGCAATATCAAATATTTCGAGCGCCGTTTCGCTGAAGCCTGCCTCGTTGCCAGAAGCGGTGACAAAGCGCCGACGATCCGGAGAAAACACGGGACGACCTTTGAGTTCCGTGGTTTTACCGGATTGGCAATGGACAAAGAGAAACTCTTTCTCTTCCAGTTTTTGAACTTCGATGAGTGCGTATCCCATATCGTCCGGAATGCCTCCAAATCTAAACATTTTTTCTTTTGTATTGACGAACGAAGCCGCTTCTTTACCGGCGGAAGTAAGGGTGATCTGATCGTTGTCAATTTGCCAGGTGGAAGATAAGCTGCGGTCGACATCTTTACAAACGACCAGGCGCTCCTGAGGTACGCTATTCACCCACGCCGTCACACTAAAGCTGATAGCGATCGATGCTGCAAGGAGATAAACACGTTTTTTCATGGATGGAGTAAGGTTTGGGCCGCAGCCGAACCTGCAAAGTTAATGAGTTCACAGCCGACGATAGGATTTGAACCTACAACCTGCTGTTTACAAAACAGCTGCTCTACCAGTTGAGCTACGTCGGCTGCGAACTCACCTTACAAATCTACCACGTCGGCTTTCGGCCCTACTTAGATTTGTTTCTTATCATCCTGGAACCAGAGCGTCGACATTCCGTGGAATCTTAGGCGTTTTTACAAAAATGCTGAAAGAATATGGCGGCGGAAGCACTGACGTTTAACGAGTCGACTTTGCCGGCGCCCGAAATCTTGAGTAGTTTATCACACCGCTCTTTGACGAGCCGCCGGATGCCATCGCCTTCGTTTCCGAAAATTAGTGCCGTACGCTTCCCGGGGGTGTAGCTTTTAAAATCTTCGCCAGACAGATCGGCCCCGATGACTTCAAAACCTGCTTGTTGCAGGGTCAGAACGGCATCAGCCAGATTGCGCACCCTCATGAGGGGTACGTGCTCAATGCCGCCGGAAGACACGCGGGCCGCTGTTTCTCCTACCGGCGCACTTCGCCATCGGGGAACAATCGCTCCCGCCGCTCCGAAAAATGCAGCGCTGCGGAGAACTGCGCCAATGTTGTGAGGGTCCTGTATTTCGTCGAGCGCGACAATGACGGCGCCGGCTGTTCCAAGCTGTTTGAGAAAGTCTTCTAATTCCAGATACACCGTTGCGCTCGCCTGAGCGACAATCCCCTGATGGTGTCCGCCTCCGGCTTTAAAATCGAGATCTCTTCGCTGCGCACGATCGATAGGAACTCCCTGCTCATGCGCCATTTTTATGATTTCTTCGGTGCCGTGGGTGTTTTCAGCAATCCAGATTTTATGGATAGAACGCCCCTTGGCCTTAAGGGCCTCAAGGACGGACCGCCTACCGTAAAGAATATCGGAGGAGGGAGGCTGCGGCGGCACCAACGGACGATGTTGTTCCGGCGGATGAGGGGGTCCCGACCGTTGCGGAGGACCTGAGCGTCGCGGCGGGCCGGAGGGTCTCCAAGAACCGCCGGGTCTGCGATTCGGCGGGCCGGCGGGTCGGCGAGAATTCCCGTCGTGTCGCCGGTTCTCCGAGTCACCGGGTCGCCGATCCTTCATACGCCCGCTTTAGGGAGCAGCCTGAAACCTTGGGACGTATCTTCGACCACGTAGCCGGCCGCGGATATTTCCGTGCGCAGGCGGTCCGATTCTTTCCAATCCTTCTGTTTACGAGCTTCTTCTCGGAGTTGAGCGAGGCTCGTCACTTCCGCTGGAATGAAGAGCCCCTGCATGAAGGAAAATAGATCAAGGCCAAGAACTTCCGCGCATTGGCGGACTTCCGAGAGGATATGCCGAACAGTGCCGCGCGAGACCGTGTTCGTCGCGAATTGTTTTTCGAGGAGCTTCACCATCTGGTGAAGAACGCCGAGCGCTTCGGGCGTGTTGAAATCTTCCCGCAGAGCCTCATCAAATTCATTGACCAGAAGTGTCATGGCGCGGGCGGCCTCGGGCTGGGGCTTATCCGACTCATCGACACCGAATTCCTGCTTCTGAAGGATTCTGTTCGCCCGCGCCATCGCGTCGCGCAAGCCCGAGAGCGTGGTGCGGCTTTGTTCCAGGATGTCCTGTGAATAATCGAGCGGCGAACGGTAATGGACCGTGAGGAGCATGTAGCGCACGACGGAAGGGTGGTATTTGGCGAAAACGTCCGAGAGCGAGAAAAAGTTGCCGAGAGATTTCGACATCTTCTCCTTCCTCACCGTGACGAAGCCGTTGTGCATCCATACGTTGGAAAAGGTCTGGCGCGTCACGGCTTCCGACTGTGCTATCTCGTTTTCATGATGCGGAAAAATGAGGTCCAGGCCGCCGCCATGAATATCCAGATGCGGACCAAGATGCTTCATCGACATGACGGAGCATTCAATGTGCCAGCCGGGCCGTCCTTTTCCCCAGGGAGAATCCCAGGCGACTTCCGCGGGCTCGTCCGGTTTGTGGGCTTTCCATAGCGCGAAATCGAGAGGGCTTTTCTTGTCCTTGTTCACGTCGACGCGCGCGCCGGACTGCAGCTCGTCGAGCGGCTTTTTCGAGAGCTTTCCGTAATTAGGAAAGGATTTGACGGAGTAATAGACGTCGCCGCCCAGTTTGTAGGCGACCTTCTTGTCGATGAGCTGCTGAATGAGCAAGAGGATGTCTGGAATATGTTCGGAGACTTTGGGATAAATGTCGGCGCGGGCAATGCCCAAGGCATCCATCTTGTTGAAGAAGTCATCAATATTTTCGCGGACGAGATCCGGCACACGCACGCCCCGCTCCTTCGCGCGGACGATGATCTTATCGTCCACGTCCGTAAAGTTCTGCACGAATTTCACGATGTAGCCGTTCGCTTTCAGCACGCGGCGGATCACGTCGAAGACCACGTAGCACCTGGCATGTCCCACGTGACAAACATCGTACGGCGTGACGCCGCAGACGTACATGCGGACGACGCCTTCTTCAATGGGCCTAAAGGGGACGGTAGTACCGACGAGAGTATTATGGATATTGACGACCATCAGGATTTCTTTTCGAGCAGGACAACGGCTTGAGCGGCGAGAGCTTTCCCCGCGCCAATCTCGCCGAGGCCTTCATTCGTTTTGCCTTTGACCTGCACGGCAGAGAGGTCGATTCCGAGCGCCTTAGCGATCACTTTTCGCATGGCCTCCCGGTGCGGGGCAATTTTCGGCTGTTCCGTAATAATGACACTGTCTAGATTGGAAACCGAAAACCCCGCTTTGGATACTTCCTCGACAGCCTTGGCCAGCATCTTTAAGCTCGTAATCCCTTTGAGAGAAGGGTCGGAAGGCGGAAAATAATGGCCGATATCCGGCAATGCCGCTGCGCCGAGGAGTGCGTCAGTGATCGCATGCAGAAGAGCATCGGCATCGGAATGCCCATCCAGACCTTCGGCAGAAGGGATTTCGACGCCGCCAAGCCATAACGGTCTGCCTTTTTTAAATTTGTGGATGTCGTAGCCAATGCCAACTCTGCTGCTCATGATCTTGCCTCGAGAATTTTTCCTGCCAAAACAAAGTCCATAGGGACCGTCACTTTAATGTTTTCGGGAGACGACGGCACAAGCTTCACTTTTACACCCATACGTTCGACAAGCTGCGCATCATCCGTCACCGCAAGTTTTCGTCCGGCTTTGTGTGCACGAGCAAGCAAGGCCCGCTCGAAGACCTGCGGCGTGTGCGCGAGCCAGACGGATTCGCGCGGCGGTGAAGAAGCGACGTAACCGCCGCCGTTGGCTAACTTGACTGTATCCTTACTCGGGCAGGCTGCGAGCGCGGCGCGGTTTCGCCGTGCGGCCGCGATGACCGCCTCTACCAGATCGGGTTCCACGAGCGGCCGCACGGCATCATGTACCGCCACATAGCGAATGGTTTCCCCCACCTGTTTGAGTCCTTCCCGTACTGAACCCGCCCGCGACGCACCGCCATGGACAACACACTGGATCTTCTCGAAAGCCCAGGACCGTACCTGTTTGAGAATATCCTCCACATCGTCTTGCGGAACGACGACCACGATGGATCTGACGGAAGCGCTTTTTTCAAAGGCGCGAACAGACCACCAGAGGATCGGCTTCTGCTTCAAGCGCAGGTATTGTTTTCGAATACGGCCGCCGTACCGGAGACCCTTGCCCCCGGCCACAATGATCGCGGCGGTATCCTTCATTCTTTGTCTTTTATTTTGGTGAAGATCATGCGGCCGGCGGAGGTCTGCAGAACGGAGCTCACCATCACATCCACCTTTTTGCCCACAAGCTTGCGGCCATCTTCCACGATGACCATGGTGCCGTCATCGAGGTAGCCGACGCCCTGCTCGCGTTCTTTGCCTTCTTTGGCGATGTAGATCACCATGCCTTCACCCGGCAGAACAGCGGGCTTAAGCGCATTGGCCAGATCGTTCACGTTGAGGACGGTGACGCCCTGAAGCGAGGCGACCTTGTTCAGGTTGAAGTCGGTCGTGATAATTTTGGCGTCCAGTTCGCGGGCCAGCAGCACCAGTTTGCCGTCGACGTCTTTGACCTCGGGATAATCCTTCTCATACACCTTGAGCTGGATCTCCGGGTGCTCCTGCAGTCGCTGCAGGATCTCAAGACCACGGCGGCCTCTGGCGCGCTTCATGTTGTCGGCGGAGTCAGCGATCGTCTGGAGTTCTTTCAGGATGAACCGACCCACGATCAGCGGCCCGCCCAGGAATTTCGTCTCGAAGACGTCGGCCACGCGGCCATCGATGATGGCGGAGGTATCGATCACTTTCATGTCGACGCCGCGGCGTTTGCCGCCTTTGAGGGGCACGTCTCCTTTATCGAGATCTTCCACTTCTTCCTGCCGTCGCACAGCCAGCACAGCGCCGAGATACGTCAGCACGATAAAGACATACGGTGCCGCCTTGCCCATCCAGTAGGTGAGCTGCGGTTCGTTCACGCGTGTGATGACTTCATTCACAAGCACCGCGAAGATGAACCCAAGCCCGCCTCCTAGAGCGCCATAAAGAAAATGGCTCAAGGGGACGTGCTCCATAAAGATTTCGACGCCTATCACAAACAATGCGGCGGCGACTCCTGCGGCAATACCTTTCCAGTCGGCAGAAACCTTATACCACCCGATGATCGGGGTCAAAATGACGACGGTAATGCGGAAAAACCACAATGTCATAACTACGACCTTTCTACCCCTGCAGAGAGGGCTCTTGAAGTGCTTCCGAAAGCCAGCGGATACCCTGAATATCAAGGTGCAATGAATGAAGGTCCCGCTTGGAGTCCCGAAGGTTAGCTTGAGGCACGACAGCGCGCTTGAAACCCAGCTGTGACGCCTCTGCAAGGCGCATTGGCAGGTTACTGACGGAACGCACTTCTCCGCCGAGCCCTACCTCACCGATCCAAACGGTGGATGGATCGAGTGTCTGGTTCCGGTGTGCACTCGCCACGGCGAGCGCCACACCTAAATCGATGGCCGGCTCCTTCACTTTTATTCCTCCAACTATATTGATGAAAACGTCTTCACTTTCAAGGTGTAATCCGAGCCGCTTTTCAAGCACGGAGATCAGGAGCAACGCCCGGTTCGCGTCCAGCCCCGTGACCATACGTTTGGGAAAGCCGAAATGGGTGCGCGATACCAGCGCCTGGACTTCCAGCATCAGCGGCCGCGTCCCTTCCAGGCTCGCGACGACGACAGAACCGGGAGTTTTGGTGCGTTCGCTTAAGAATATTTCAGAAGGACTCTTCACGCCCTCGAGTCCCTGCCCCGTCATGCGGAACACCCCGACTTCGTGCGTCGGACCAAAACGGTTCTTGTAAGAACGTAAGAGACGAAAGACTTGATCGCGTTCGGATTCAAAATAGAGGACGCTGTCCACCATGTGTTCGAGCACGCGTGGGCCTGCGATATCGCCTTCTTTGGTCACGTGGCCCAGCACAAACACGGTAATGCCGCGGGATTTGGAGAGGCGTAAAATTTCCGCCGTGCACTCGCGCACCTGCCCGACGGAACCGGGCGCGCTCGCCATGTCCTCGCGATACGTCGTTTGAATGGAATCGATCACACAAAACGCGGGCTGCACCTTGTCGATGGCTTCAATAATCTTGGTCAGTTCGGTCTCGGAGAGCAAAGCGAGGTTCGGCGCTTTTACGGAAAGCCGGTGAGCCCGATCCTTCACCTGTTCCAAAGATTCTTCGCCGGAAATATAAAGTCCTTTGCCTTTGGTAAGACAAAGCCCTGCGGCAATCTGCAGCATCAGCGTTGATTTGCCGATGCCCGGAGGGCCGCCGAGCAAGACGAGCGATCCCGGCACTACGCCTCCCCCTAATACACGATCAAATTCCGGGATGCCGGTCGCTGCACGTTCAAGGGGCGCCAGCTTGACATCATCCAGATGCACCACTTCGGAAGAGAAAGTCGTCATCGCCCGGTTTTTGACACCGGCGGCCCCCCGCGGAGGAGCTTCCTCTTCTTCCACGAGTGAATTCCACTGCTCGCATTCC
>JANLWZ010000220.1:0-9868 GCA_031364865.1 Elusimicrobiota bacterium | reverse complement strand
TCGCGGCGAACCCGTTGCCGCACTTGCTCTGAAACATCAGCCCGCCCTCATCCTTTTGGACATCATGCTCCCGGGCAAGGATGGGGTGACGGTACTGCGCGAACTCAAAACGACGGATCTCGGGCGCTCTATCCCAGTCATTGTCATCTCCGGGAAAGAATCTCAAACGCAGGTTAAAGAAGCCATGGCGGCAGGCGCGATCGATTACGTCATTAAGCCCTTTGAACCCATGGAATTAGGATCCCGTATAAAGAATTTCCTGGATGCGATCAAAAACAATTCCTCCTCCGCGCCGCTTCAAACACCTCCTCCTTCGACGGGCATTGGCGGGATGCGCGCGTGAGTTCCAATTTCTTCAAAGCCGCTCCCGGCGCTGTCTCCGGCGTCAAACGCTCCAACCTTGGGGATATCCTCATCGAAGTCGGTGTCATTACCCGGGAGCAGCTCAATCAGGCGCTTGCCGCGGCCGGCGGTCAAGACAAAGATCTTTCCAAGTGGCTGATCGATCTGGGGTTTACCACCGAAGAGAAGATCATGAAGGGCATCGGCATTAAAGCCAAAGTCCCTTACTTCACCAATTTGGACGGGCTTTACACCTCAGACTCCTCGAACATCATTTCGGAAGAGCTCGCCAGACGCCTCCAGGTTGTTCCTTTGTTTCGCATCGACAATGTGGCGACCGTCGCCATGATCAACCCGCTTGATCTCTACGTCATCGACTCGCTCGTTAAAACCACGGGCTACAAGATCGACCCGGTCGTCTGCATGCGCTCCACCATTTTTGAGACGATCAACAAGCTCTACGGCGGTCTGGAAAGCTCTTCGGAACCTTTGCCTGCTCCTCCCCCGACCACGACACCAGGGTTTGAAAAAGTCGTAAATTTCGGCGATCACAGCCAGCCGTCCCCTTCCGTGGTGGATTTCAATCCGAAGAGCACCCCGGCAGCCCCCCCTAAAAATATTTCCCCCTCCATTGTCATGCCCATGCCCGACATGCACCATGGGATGCCTGAGGACAACCTCAACCGGCTGGTGGAAAGCCTTCGCACCAAAATGCCGATGGAGCAACGCTCCAATCAGATCGAAAATATTCATCGGGATATTCAGAAGAGCAGTGAAGACATGCCCATCGTTCAGCTCGTGGATGCGATCTTCCGGCAGGCGGTGTCCAAGAGGGCAAGCGATATCCACATCGAACCTTATAGCGATCATCTGGAAGTCCGCTTCCGCGTGGACGGCGTCATGTGTCCCATCATGACCGTGCCCAAAGATTTTGAAAATGCGATCACCTCACGCATTAAAGTCATGTCCAACCTCGATATCACCGAAACACGCCAGCCGCAGGATGGACGAATCATGACCGAAGTCAGCGGCCGCCCCGTCGACCTGCGTATTTCGACGCTGCCGATCGTGCACGGCGAAAAGACCGTTATCCGAATCCTCGACAAAGCCGCGATCACCTTTGAGCTGACAAAGCTCGGTTTTCCGGCGCGCGCCAACGAAATGTTTAACGAGTGTTTGAACCGCCCGAACGGGATCATCCTGGTGACCGGCCCCACAGGAAGCGGCAAATCGACGACACTCTACACCGGGCTCACCATTCTCAATTCGCCGGACACCAACATTGTCACCATGGAAGATCCTGTAGAAATCCAGCTTGCTCGCGTGAACCAGGTGCAAGTGAATACCAAAGTCGGACTCACGTTTGCCAAAGGCCTTCGCTCGATCCTGCGGCAAGACCCGGACGTGATCATGTTGGGCGAAATCCGCGACCAGGAGACGGCCGAAATCGCGATCCAGGCGGCACTCACCGGCCACCTTGTGCTTTCGACACTCCACACCAATGACGCTCCGAGCGCCATCACTCGTCTGCGCTACATGCGTGTAGAACCGTTTTTAATCAGCGCTTCGGTCCTCATGATCATCGCTCAGCGACTGGTGCGCGTCCTTTGCCCCACGTGCAAAGAACCCTGCGAGCTCCCGGAAGCCTTCCGGGCGAAGATAGACAAGGCCAGCGCTTCCTACACAGGGCCAAGAACTTACTTTAAAGCCAAAGGCTGTGACGCCTGCAATCAAACCGGATACAAAGGCCGCAAAGGTATTTATGAAGCTTTCAAAATGTCTGATAAGCTCCGCGAAATGACCGTGGATCCCAAAACAACCTTGGAAGAAATTCGCTCCGCGGTGCGGGCGGATGGCATGATTACCCTCTTCGAAGAAGGCGCTATCAATGTGTGCATGGGACACACCACCGCCGAAGAAATGCTTCGCGTCTGCACCATCGAAGAATAATCCCCTCAATGCCCAACTTTAATTACATCGCTTCAACGAGCGCCGGCGAAACCAAACGTGGCAGTATGGCGGCCGCGAGTAAGACAGAACTGGCGCAAAAACTAAAGACCAGTGGACTCTTTTTGGTGTCCTGCCGCTCCGAGGATGATGCGCAAGCCTCGCCTTCTTCCCCTTCAGCATCGAGCGCTCCTGCCTCCTATGTTCAGCAGACAGCACCCCCTTTCCCAGCGGCGGGTCCTAAGATGGCACCGCAATTACCAAGACAATCGGCGCCGATGCCCTACAATCCGCCAGCTCCCAGCGCAAAGGCGTCCACGAGTTCGCTTTCCGGATTCCGGCGTGGGGATCCCAACAAGGTCCCTAAAGGTAGCGTGGGATTGAAGGAACTGGTAGTACTGACGCGCCAGCTCTCGATCAGTATCAATGCCGGCATGTCCTTTGTCGAATCTCTCCAGGGACTCGTCACCAATGCAAAAAATCCACGAACGGTATGGGTACTGCGTAAGGTTCTGGATGATGTGCTTTCTGGTAAACGTTTCTCCGATGCGCTTTCCATCCATCCTGATATTTTTTCCCCCGTTTACGTGAGCATGACAGCCGCTGGAGAAGCGGGCGGTTTTATGCCGGAAGCGCTGAACCGCGTTGCGGAATTTCTGGAAAAAGAAATCGAACTACGTGCCAAAATCAAATCCGCCATGATCTATCCTGCCGTCATTGCCGTCGTTGCCACACTCGTGATCATCGGCATGATGGTCTTTATCGTTCCCACGTTCGTCAAAGTCTTCCAGGACATGAATGCTCCACTTCCTGGCCCCACCCGAGCGCTCATCCTGGTCAGCAATTTCACTCGCAAGGGCGGCTTTTTAACGCCGGTCATCGTTGCCGGCCTTATCGCCTACGGCATGTATTTGCGTAAAAAGAATGAGCGCTTTAGAATTTTCTGGGATGAAAAAGTACTGGGCGTGCCGATCTTTGGGAAGATCCTCACGCTTGAAATCATCACACGCTTTATACGAACGCTCGCCAGCCTTGTCTCGAATGGTGTGGTGGCGCTCCAGGCCATCAGCGTGGCGCGCCAGGTCGTCGAGAATCGTACGATCGAGCGCGTGGTTGACGATATTTTCACGAGCGTGCAGCAGGGCAACGGAATTTCTCCCGTACTTTATAAGAGCAAACACTTCCCCGTCCTGGTCGCCAACATGGTATCCACCGGAGAAAAAACAGGATCGATCCCGGAAGTGCTCAATAAAATGGCCGACTATTACGATTCTGAGGTCTCCTCGGCGATCAGCGGCCTGTTGACACTCCTGGAACCGCTGCTCATCGTGGTGATGGCCGGCATCGTAGGATTCGTGATTATGGGCCTCATGCTGCCAACGTTCCAGATGTCCAGCCTCGTCGGTAACTAGCCTCCAGAAAACACTTGTAATTGGCCTCTTTCAGGGCTAAATACCACTAGCCATGAAAGTCCTTGTTGCTGAAGACGATCCAGATATTCAGGTCATCCTGCGCATGGTGCTCACGCGCATTGGCAAATGCGAAGTCGCCATTACTTTTCAAGGCAATGAAGTGCTCCCTCTTGCCAAGTCTCAGAAACCCGATTTAATCCTTCTGGACGTCATGCTGCCAGAGATGAACGGTCTTGAAGTCTGCGCCGCCCTCAAAGCAGATCCTGCGACAAAATCCATTCCCATCATTTTCTTAACGGCAAGGGCCCTTCCGGTCGACATTAAGGAGGCGCTCTCACGCGGCGCCGTAGGCTATCTCGCGAAACCGTTTGATCCGATGACGCTTGTAGGACAAATCAACGAGATACTGACCCCACTAGGTACCTCGATAGGAGCTTGATGATGAACGACAGTCAAATCAGCTTCGAGCAGATTCTCTCCGCGATGCTGCATATGCTTCGCGAGACGTGGAAGGCCAAGGCTTGCCTCTTCCTTCAGATGGGCGACCAGGGGCTATTACGCATCCGGGCGGTAGATGGAATTAAGATGAGTGACGCGAGCGATATTACCCTTGGGGCGAGCGACGGCGCTTTCGGAAAATGTTGCGCGTCGAACAAAATAGTAGAGGTCCAGAAACCTGAAGAATTAGGATCTCTGGTCAATCTCATCAAACCGCTCCTGAACAAAGATGAGAAATTCATCATGGTTCCTGTTTTCGGCGAATCGAAAGTCATCGGTCTCCTGCTGATGGGACCCTTTCCTAAATCGACTGAAGTCATGAAGCGCGACGCAGAACTGCGTTCAGCAGGCGCTCTCTGTGCCGTGCTGTCGGCGCACTGGCGGCTCTACGAATGGATGGACAGCATTGTGCCGCAGCTGAACCACTCTCTGCGCACCCCCCTCACCGCTGTGCAGGGCTCGATCGGCATGGTGTTGGGCGGCGTCTTCGGTCAGGTGGGCAATGATGTGAAGGAAATGCTGGAAATGGCTCAGAAGGGCTGCGAACGGACCGTGCGGGCCATCGAAGATTACATCAACAACCAACTACCTACCCACAAGAAATAAGAGTTAAAGAAACGGCTGGAGTTTCGGCCAGGCTCTATCCCAGTCAATCGGCTTCAATAAATACGCGCGCGCGCCGGAGGCATAGCCTTTTTCTACATCGGATACTTTGTCGGAAGCTGTGAGCATGACGAGCGGTATGTGCGTCGTTTCCTTGTTAGCTTTCAGGTTGCGGATCAGCGTGAACCCATCGACACCGGGCATGGCCACATCGGAAATAACAAGATCCGGCTTATTTTTCTCAGCCCAGAAATAGGCCTTTTCGGGGTCCGTCATGGTGACGACCTTGCACCCTTTGATCTGAAGAAATTTTTCGACTACTTTGAGAATGAAGGGATCGTCGTCGACAGCAAGCACAGTTTTAGCCATCAGACGCTCCTCTGCAGAAGAGGCTCAAGTTTAGGCCAGGCGGTATCCCAATCAAAGGGTTTCAATAGATAAGCCTTCGCTCCTGCTGCATAACCTTTTTCCACGTCCGTAATCTTATCGCTTCCCGTAAGCAGAACCAAAGGGATTCCGCAGGTAGCCTTATTGTTTCGAAGTCCCGAAAAGAGGGTAAAGCCATCCAAAGCCGGCATGGCGACGTCTGAAATGATCAAATCAGGAAGCTCTTTTTCGGCCAGGGCATAGGCCGTTTCGGGGTCGGTGGTCTGGAGAACGCGAAATCCCCGGGCTTTGATCTGTCGAGAAACGAGATCAACCATATAAGGATCGTCATCCACCACAAGTATCGTTTTCTGCGTATTTACCATAGGATTCTGATGTCCATGCTTTTTAACCTGCCAAAAGTCAAATTACAAGTGAAATTCTTAAAAAAAGAACGGGCTGTGAGAAAATTGTGAGAATGCCCCTTGCAAAAGCACTGATCTAGGTCTAAATTTGCATTGTCATGATAGACAGTTCTGTGCAAACGAAGGTCACCAAAGTCCTCATCGTCGAAGATGAGCCGGGTCAAATGCAGCTCACCAAGCAGGCCTTGGAGAGCCACGGTACTTTTCACCTCAATTTTGCCCAATCTGCCCAGGAAGCCTTTCAAAAGCTCGGTCATGAAATACCGGACTTAATACTTATGGACCTTGGGTTGCCGGACGGCGATGGGCTGGATGTCACACGCCGCCTGCGCGAAGACGAAAAGACGCGTTGGGTGCCCGTCATTATTCTGACCGGCCGCTCCACAGTAGTCGATAAGATCACGGGACTAGAGGTAGGCGCCGATGACTATCTGACGAAACCGTTTGATCCCGGGGAACTGGTCGCGCGCGTGAGAGCGGTACTCCGCCGCAAGCAGTCGCTTGGCCCCGTCACCGATTTTGAGCAGAACGGCTTCAAGATCAGCGCTGATCGCCGTCAGGTGTGGCTGAACGAAACGGCGGTCGCGATGACGCCCAAAGAATTTGATCTCCTGCTGATGATGGTGTCGAAGCGCGGCGCTGTGATTACGCGTGAAGAAATTGGACAGGTCATCTGGGGTAAATCCGCAGAAGAGTCGGCACGAACTTTGGATACGCACATCTGGCGGCTGCGCTCGAAACTCGGCGATTATGCCGAACGCATCGAGACGGTCGGCAAAAACGGCTACCGCTTTACTTCCTGACGTTTCAGACTTTTCCTCGCCACTTCAACAGCTTCCTCTATAGTCGATACCTTACCTTCCGCCTGCGCGTCCTGCACAGCATCCAATAGCTTCCCGATGAGCGGTCCGGGCTTCAAACGCAGGGCTTTCATCAACTGATGCCCGTCAATCACCCGTTCAGGCAGAAGTTTTGCGCGCTCATGGAAGTAAGCATTGAGCAGCCTCCGGCCCATTTTATCTACGGGATCTTTGCCTTTGTCCCATAAAGTGCGCTTGAGATAGGTGTAATGATCCGCCAGTGACAAAAGCACCATGCCTACCCCGTCTTCTCCGAGGTCTCTGAAGAAACGCGACAAAGCTTTCTCCGTAATGCGGGGCGCCGCCGCAAGACTGCCTGTGCGCATATGGTTTCGCACCCAGAGACCAAAGAGGTGGACTTCTTGACGGCTCAAGCGCAGCCTGCGCCCGACCGTCATAGCGATGCCTGCGCCCACATGTTCGTGCTCAAAGAAACGCAGCCGGCCTTTCATCATCTTGGCCGTGGCCGGTTTACCGATGTCATGCAGAAAGGCTGCCCATTTAAGCCATGCCAGCCGCGGGAATCCCCCCACCTGAACCCGCAGGTACTCCGCGGTTTGACCGCTTTGGATTCGCCCCAGGATCCATTCGAGATTTTCGACGGTGTCGATCGAATGCCGGAGGACCCCTCCTTTACCGTAATAGCTGACTGCCGTTCGGCGGCAAGCTTCCATCTCGGGGAAAAGAACCCTCAGCACGCCAGACTTATCCATGAGGCGGAGAGCGCTTGCCGTGCCGGAATGTTTCCAGAAGCGTATCAGCTCTTCACGGATCCTCTCCGCCGAAACTTTTTCCAACCCCTCACGATGTTTTTTGATCCAGGACAGGGTGCGCGTCTCAATCGAAAAACCGCATTGGACGGCAAATCGAAAGGCACGCAGTACACGCAAAGGATCATCAGGGAACACCCGTTCATAAACGCTGCGAATCACTTTTCGTTTCAGATCTTTTTGTCCGCCGAACGGATCTAGGATCCCCCTCACCCAGCCTGCCGGTGCCCTCTCCCCTTGGGAGAGGGACGGCGTAGCCCGGGTGAGGGGTACCGCCATAGCGTTGATGGTGAAATCGCGTCGACCCAGATCCTCCTGGATGGAGCGGCCCTGGAGTTCGGCAAAATCAAGATTTTCCCCGCCCGGTAGGACCACGCGGTAAATGCGGTTCTCTTCATCGAGCACAATGAACTTCGCGTGGAGTGCTTTAGCGATCTGCACGGCCCATGGTCGCGCCTGCCGGCAGACAAAGTCCCAATCCTTGCAGGGAACACCTAACAGACTGTCGCGGACAGGCCCGCCGACCAGCCAGATTGGCTGCTGGCGGCGCTTGGCCACAGTAAGGAGGACATCGCGAAGGTTGGGATTCACAGCTTGCGAAGTTCGCGCTTCAGGATTTTGCCGAGAGTGTTTTTAGGCAGTTCTTTGCGGATTTCGAGATCCTTGGGACATTTGTAGGAGGCAAGCTTGGAACGGCAGAGTTTCAGCAATTCCTGCTTTTCCACGGAAGCCTCTGGTTTTAACGTCACGAAGGCGCGAATGATCTCGTCGCCGGTTTCATCCTGCACGCCGATGACTGCCGCCTCCTGCACTGCCGGATGCTCCTGCAGGACGTCTTCGACTTCTTTCGGGTAGACATTCAGGCCCTTGACGATAATCAGGTCTTTCTTGCGATCGGAAATATGGATATACCCCTGCGCGTCCTTAAAGCCAAGGTCTCCCGAGCGCAGCCACTGGTGTTCAGGGTCCAGAAACGCTTCGCGCGTGGCTTCTTCCTGTTTGAAGTAGCCTTTCATGACGTTCGCGCCACGCACGCAAATTTCCCCCACTTCGTTGTCTGGCAGGTCCTGTCCCGCTTCACTGACGATGCGGATCTCGACTCCGGGAAGTGCTTTACCAATGGACCCGGGAATCCGTTGATCTTCCGGATTAAGCGTCACCACGGGGCTCGCCTCCGTCAGGCCGTATCCTTCCAGAAGCGGCACTCCAAATTTCTTTTCGAATTTCTGCTGAACAGGCGTGGGCAGCGCAGCCGCGCCCGAAATGCACAGGCGCAGAGGATTGATCCACTTCATCGGCCAGACGAAGGGAACGCGCAAAAGCGCCGCATAGATCGGCGGTACCGCGACAAAGATACTGACGCGCTCTTTAAAGATCTGTTTGATGACGTCGCTGAACGGCTGGATCGATTCGGAAATCACGATCTTGCTGCCCAGCCGGAGAGGCACGATCACACACACCGTCCAGGCAAAGGAGTGAAACATCGGCAAAAGACAAATGAAAACATCTTTTACGCTGAGCGACGACACCATATCGAGACACTGCTGAGCGTTCGACAAAAAGTTTTTGTGCGTTAGCATAACCCCTTTGGGCTTACCCGTGGTACCGGAGGTATAGATCAGCATCGCGATGTCATCGGCCGTCAGTTTGAGTGCTGGCAGTCGCGAGGCACTGCCGGCGGCCAGGAGGTCATCGAAATAGTGGACGTCTACGGCGCTGTCGCGTTGGTCACCCGTGACGATAATGTCCCGCAGCATCGACAGCTTCTTTTTCGCATCGCGTACACTCCGGAGATACGCCGGCTGAGTGATGACGCCGACCACCCCGGCATCTTCGAAGATAAAGGACATTTCATCGGCTTTCAGTAGAAAGTTCACAGGCACAGCGCGCGCGCCAAGCTTCATGAGCGCAAAAAAGGTGACGATAAATTCCGGAGAATTTTTCGTGACCAATCCAAACGCATCGCCCGCTTTAATGCCTCGCGAGGCAAGGACATGCGCCCAGCGATCCACTTTGCTCTGCAGCTCGCCATACGTGATCACAGCACCTTTAAAGACGAGAGCTTTCGCCTGGGGCTGCTCTTTTGCCTTTTGTTCGATGAGCTCCTGAAGCATTACCATGAAATTTTCGGAACGGCGGCAACCAATTCTTTCGTATAGGGGTCTTGAGGGGCCGAGAGGACCTTCTTGACAGGCCCTTCTTCAACGATGGCCCCTTCTTTGAGCACGATAACCCGGTCGGCAAAAGCATCAGCCACGGCCAGATCGTGCGTAATCAAAAGGAAGGTCAGACCATACTCTTTGTGCAGACTGCGGAAGAGCTCAAGGATCTGCGCCTGTGTCGTGACATCCAGCGCCGAAAGGGGTTCATCCGCGATGAGCAGCTGAGGCTTCATAGCGAGCGCTCGCGCGATCGCAATTCTCTGCCGCTGGCCGCCGGAAAATTGAAAGGGGTAATGCGTGAGCATCCCGGCCTGCATGCCCACGGACTCCAACAGCGCTTCGGGTTTTCCATCCCCTGCGAGCCGAAGCACTTCCGACAACTGCGTCCCGAGGGAGAGTTTGGGGTTGAGCGACGCATAGGGGTCCTGAAAAACCATCTGGATTTTACGCGCCCGGTGGAGGCGGCTCATCGCGTCCAGGGAC
>JANLWZ010000218.1:0-1596 GCA_031364865.1 Elusimicrobiota bacterium | reverse complement strand
GCCATGTCGTCCAGGCGATATTGACGAAGCAATATTTTTGTTAAAATCCATGCCCTGTTCACTGTTCAGTTCCTGAACAAGTCCGCTGCTCAAACATCCACCCCTGTCGGCCATGACACCTCTGCCTCCGCCGTTGACGCTGACGAGCTCGCACGAATCAAGAGAAGACTCGAAGGGATGGGCCCCGTGAATCTCGCCGCTCCGGAAGAGCATGCTCAGTTAGAAGAGCGCTATCAATTTCTGCAGACCCAGCAGGCGGATCTTTTGAAAGCCAAAGACGATCTTCACCAGGCCATCGCCAAGATCAATGCGACGACCCGTGAACAATTCAAAGTGACCTTCGAAGCAGTCCGCAAAAATTTCCGGATGCTCTTCCAGACGCTTTTCCAGGGCGGCGAAGCCGATGTCGTACTGACGGACGAACACAATCTTCTTGAGACCGGGATTGAAATCTTTGCACAGCCGCCCGGCAAGAAACTTCAAAATATCACGCTGCTCTCCGGTGGCGAAAAGGCTCTCACCGCGATTGCCGTACTCTTTGCCTTCTTTATGGTAAAGCCTAGCCCGTTCTGCCTATTGGACGAAGTCGATGCGCCGTTGGATGAGGCGAATGTCGGACGATTCATTCGTCTTGTGAAAGAATTTTCGCAGAAAACGCAGTTCATCATCATCACTCACAACAAACGAACCATGGAGCTTGCGGACGTCCTCTATGGCGTCACCATGGCTCAGCTCGGCGTATCGAGCTTGATCTCGATGAAACTCGAGAACACTCCACCCGTCCCCGAACCCGTCGCTGTCTGAATGCACATCCTGGGAACCAGGATCGATACCGTCACGCACAATCAAGTCCTGGAATCGATCGAGCGCTACATTCAATCCGGAACCCCGCACCATGTGGTGACAGGCAACACACTGATGCTCCTCGAAGCGGAGAAAGATCCCACACTCCGGCAGATCCTCGAATCGGCAGCAATTGTTGTTCCTGAGTCTTCGGGGATCCTCTGGGCATGCAGAACGATGGGCGTTCCTCTTGAAGATTTTCTTCCTGGTATAGATTTGATGTTATCGATTTGCCGGGTAGCGCAGCAAAGGGGCTATCCGGCATTTCTCGTGGGATCCGCGCCCGGCGTTGCAGAACGCGCTAAGTCTGAGCTTCTGCAGCGCTATCCGGGCATCCGTATTGTCGGAACGCATCACGGTTATTTTAAGGAAAACGATCTCCCACATCTTTTAAGCAAGATAAAACTCGCTAAGCCTTCCTTGCTCTTTGTGGGTCTGGGCATGCCTGCGCAGGAAAAATGGATTGCCCGCTTTTTGCAGACACTTCAAGTGCCAGTGGTCATGGGTGTTGGGGGCAGTTTAGATGTTATCTCCGGTAAGCTCTCACGCGCTCCTTCACTTCTGCGTAAAGCCGGTATGGAATGGCTCTATCGGCTTGTGCAGGAACCCTGGCGCTGGCGGCGGATTTCTCAGCTGCCTGTTTTTGCCTGGAAGGTCCTCAATGAACCCAAAGAGAGCGCGCATGCCGCAAGATACTCTTAAGTGCTACGAAGTCCTGGGCCTGCAGCCAGGAGCTTCTGCGAATAGCATTCG
>JANLWZ010000176.1:0-3212 GCA_031364865.1 Elusimicrobiota bacterium | reverse complement strand
CACCGGCGACCATGCGTTTCACATCCATGACTTTGGCAGCTGCGCCGATGAGGGCAAGGCGGCGGGCAGCCACTACAATCCGCTCAATGCTCCTCACGGTCACATCCTCAAAGACGGCGTGGGGCGAGCGCATGCGGGAGACCTCGGCAATATCACGGCAGGCGCGGACGGCAAAGTCACACTGGAAGCGATCATTCCTACTCTGACGCTCCTGGGTCCTTCTTTTCCCGTAGCAGGCCGCACTGTGATCGTGCATGAGAAGCAAGATGATTTTGGACAGCCTGTAGGAAACGCCGGCGGACGTATCGGCTGCGGCTCTATCGTCATCACCGGACCTGCCTCCGCCTCCACAACACCAGCTCCCACGAAATAATGTCGCAAGCGCCTTTGGCTTTCAGAGCCATAGTGCTGCTTTTTGTCTTGGACGCACCGCTCTTTGGGGTGGCAACTGTGGTCACGGTCAGCGGCCGACAGCTTCTCGTCAGCGGCCAACCTTACACGGTACAGGGTGTGAATTACTCCCCAACTCCCGTAGGCACGACCGTGGGTGCCACAGCGGCTTCTTGTACAGGCGGCTATCAATGGTGGGCCGATCCATCCACGTACAACTCTGACTTTCCTCTCATCCGACGCATGGGCGCTAACACGATCCGCGCCTACGGCATTTTGAATGACACCTCGGCGACTCAGCAGCAATATGTGAATGCGATGCTCGATGCGGCAGCTGCCAATGGCCTCTACGTCATCATGAATCACTATCCTTCCCACTCCGCAAATCCAGCAAATGCAGGACAACAAGCCGCCTGGCAGGCGGAATTCGTAGCGGGCATCAACGCTTATGAAAACAAGGAAGCGGTTCTCATCTGGGAATTTGGAAACGAAAACAATCTTGATAATGGCCAATTTGGGGGATGGTATCCGCTGGTCAACACGATTGCCGGAGCAGGCCAGGCGGCAGATGCCAATCATCCCATCATGACCGTTGAGGGCGAAACGTCTTTGATTGCCTATTCAGTAGGTTCCGCTGCGCGATCGGCCAATGATGCGAGTATGACGAACCTGGATATTTGGGGGATCAATGCCTACCGCGGCACCAGCTTCCGGGGACTGTTTGAGTCCGTCGTGACGAGTACAACAAAACCGGTTCTCATCACGGAATTCGGCAAGGACGCCTACCTCGATTCGAGCGCTCAGGAAAACCAGACGCTGCAGGCGACACACTTAAGTGCCCAGTGGCAGGAAATCTCTTCGCATCTTTCAGCGAACGATGTCACCAAGCCGCTCGTGGGTGGTGTCGTGTTTGAGTGGACCGACGAATGGTGGAAAGATGCCGGCGCCAACACCTGCCTGCAGCACGATACAACCATCTTATTTTCGCGCCCCTTGGTCACCGAAGACCCGGGGTACAACGATGAATGGTTTGGACTTGCAGGAGTAAGTCCAGTGAATGCAATCTCCAATCCAGCGGGCAAAGCACGATCCCTTCGAGCGGGATACACCACGATGCAGAGTTTCTGGAATCCTTCAGCGCTTGCCTCCGCCAGCGCCTCCGGCAGCTTTTTCAGCGATATCGTTCGTAATTACCCAAACCCATTCCGATTGGGCCGCGAATCGACGAAGTTCGTCATTCAAGCGACCGTGGCGGGGACAGTAAACCTCAGCGTCTATGACGCTGGCGGTCACTTTGTCACGTCCTTTAAAGCGGAAGTCACACCGCCCGCACGCACGGAAATGTTCTGGGATGGCTACAACGGACAAGGACAGCAAGTCAGTTCAGGCCTCTACTTGGTACGCATTGAAGGCTCTGGTTCCGGCAAGAAAGACACGCAGTTCCGGAAAGTGGTGGCCGTCAAATGACCAGAGCAAAGAGAAAAGAGAAAAGAGAAAAAAGATACTGTTCAGTGGTCTTTTTTCTTTTTTCTTTTTTCTTTTTTCTTTCAAATTACGCGTACGCGTCCGGTGAAGCAGACGCGTTTGCGCTGCCGGGCGTCGGCGCCCGGCCCGGCGCAATGGGCGGCGCGTTCATCGGCCTCTCCGACGACATCGAATCTCTCTATTACAACCCAGCCGGACTTGGCAACCTGATGCAGTCGGGTGTGACCGGCATGATGCAGCCGGCTTCCCTCGGCACCTCGCGCAGCTTTCTGGGCGTCACGCGCCGGTGGCAGCATGCCAAAGTGCCCGGAAGCTTCGGGTTCGGGTGGCTGCGTATGGCGTCGTCCGACATTGAGATCACGGACGCGAGCGAAAACATCCTGGGTACCGACAAACTCACGAATGATCTTTTCCTCGTCAGCGCAGGAGTTCGTCCCTTTGTGCATTGGTCGCTGGGAGCAACGGCCAAGTACATGCGCTTAGCGTTTGCAGATTTTAAAGAAGGCGGTTTCGGTTTAGATCTCGGCGCGCACGTGCAATACAACCCGCTGCGCTTCGGTCTCGTGCTCACCGATATCGGGGGAACAAAACTTTCCGGCGATTCGATCGATGCCGGCGGCGGTACGGTGGCCGATGTGGTACCTCCACGCTTCAAAACGGGGATAGGCTCGGTCTTTCCTCAACCTTTTAACTGGCCCATTACGGTGGCCATCGATCTGGATACGTTCTTCCTTTTACGCGGCAGTCAGGATATCAAGTCTGCGTTCGGCACGGAGGTCTGGACGTACGATGACCATCTGGCGATCCGTGCCGGCTACCGTCAGGATGCCGGGCCCACGATGGGTTTTGGCACCCGCTTGAATCAATTTCAGGTCGACTACTCATTTCTGCTGAGCCTGCATCTTAAAGACGAGCACCGTATCAGTCTGACATATCGCTACTAATGTAGAATCACTCGCAATGAAAACAACACTCCCCGACAATTTCGACGCTTGGAACCCTAAACTTCAGAAACAAATCGACGCGCTCATAGAGCTTGCGGCACCTGCGGAACGTGAAGAAGACAGTCGCGATCTCGTCCGCCAGCTCATTGTTACGGCCCTGAAAGTGGAACACTCGCAACTCGACCGCGGTGACGCGAAAATCCTTTCACGCGCGCTCCGAGAACTGCGGTACGGCTTCCGCATCTTCAAGAATTATCGCGAAAAACGTAAAGTCACTATTTTTGGTTCCGCACGGACACCCAAGGATCATGCCGAGTACAAACAAGCGCTCAACTTTGCCAAACAGATGGCGAAACACGGCTTTATGTCGATCACCGGTGCCGGACCCGGCAT
>JANLWZ010000160.1:0-5948 GCA_031364865.1 Elusimicrobiota bacterium | reverse complement strand
ACGTGCGCTATCCGCGCGAACTACGAGACGACATGGACTCGCTCAAGCGGGTGCTCGTTCCGACGATGAGCGGCGCGCACATCCCCTTGGCGCAGATCGCCGACATCAGCCTCGTGCAGGGACCGTCGATGATTCGGGACGAAAACGGGATGCTTTCGGGTTATGTGTACGTGGACATGGCGAATCGCGACATTGGAGGGTATGTCACGGAGGCCAAGCGTCTGGTGGGAGAGAAGCTTGATCTCAAGCCCGGCTATTCGCTGGTTTGGAGCGGACAATACGAGGAGATGGAGGCTATGAAAAAGCGCATGGCTATCGTGATCCCCATCACGCTATTCATCATTGTCCTGCTGCTATATATGAGCACCAAGTCAGGAGTCAAGACGGCGATCGTGCTGACCGCTGTACCGTTTAGCGCGGTGGGCGCGATTTGGACGCTCTGGCTGCTCGATTACAACATGAGCACGGCGGTCTGGGCAGGCATCATCGCGCTCTTGGGGCTGGATGCTGAGACAGGGGTCTTTATGCTGCTGTACCTGGACTTGGCCTACCATGAACGGGTCAAGGAGGGCAAAATGCGGACCTTCGACGACTTAAAGGAGGCTGTTCTCCACGGGTCCGTGCGCCGCATTCGGCCCAAAGTGATGACCGTAATGACGAACTTTCTCGGCTTCATGCCGATCATGTGGGCCGCAGGAACCGGTTCAGACGTCATGAAGCGAATCGCCGCGCCGATGGTTGGAGGTCTCTTTACCTCGTTTATTTTGGAGCTGCTCGTCTATCCGGCCATCTATTTTATTTGGAAATGGCGCTACGAGATGAAGCACGGCACTGTGGACGTCACCAAACTGAATCTTCAAGCGATGGAGGGATAGTGATTACGGCGCCTGCAATAAAACACGGGACTGTAAGAATATAATCGGGGCTCACCGCAACTTTTTACTTGAGGCCGCGTATGGGTATCTATGGGAGGTTCAAATGAAATGGATGAAAGTATTTACAACGCTGTTGTCGATGACCTTGTTAGGGGTGGTCCCTGTTGTAGCGCATGAGGCGAAGTGTCCTTTCTGTGAAATGGATGTGGTCCAAGATACGGCTGAACAGGATAATGAAGTCGCGCTGCGTTACGGACGCAAACGCATTGAGTATCGCTGCGTGATGTGTGCCATCGCCGATGCAAAAAGCTACGAAGGCAACGTGAAGATACTTGCTCCCACCGAGATCAAAGGGAAGCCGGCCCTCATTCATCGGGAAAACGGGACATGGCGTGCCGAGCCTGAGAATCTCCTCTTTATCGGCGAGAAAGTGAAACACCGCCACTGCCAGCTCGGCTATCGGGCGTTTACGAGCAGGACCGCGTTCGATGCGCATGCCAAAAAGAACAAAGTCATCGTGAAAGATGCTAAACCTTTGACGCTCGGCGAGATGGTCAAGGTCTCAGAGAGTTATGCCAAGGAGTAGTTGATGTTTCCTATGAGCAGACTCATCCTGATAGGGGTTGTTTTACTTCCTGCGTTTCAGCCGCTTTCAGCGGAGGCTCCGATGGCGAAGATGTCGATGCCAAAGGAAAGTGCAGAAACATCGGTTCGAAACCTGCCGCCCATGCCGGACAATTTACCCGTCTGGCTGACCAATAAGCGCAAGAACCACATCTTCTACAAACAAGGGCGATACAACTTCGACATCTACAACATTCCAAAACTGGCGTATGACTTGAATGCCGTAGCCGTCGGCCATGCCATGGCATATGAGGATCTCGTGACCGGAAAAGCGGGCACGCTGGATACGGCGACGTTCGACCGGATCAATTGGGTGCTGAAGCATCCTCCGAAACTCATGCCGGATGAGGCGGCCATTTCGCCGACCTTTGGACGACGTTACGGTGTGCTGGAACAGGTATTTGACTGGACGCATGTTCTGCACGCTCAAACGGTAGATGTCCTGGCCAGCATAAAGCTGACCCCTGAAGAAAAAGACCGCGAGATCGAGGCGTTATGGAAATACTACGTGGACAAGGTTCCCTATGCGGTTACGGGTCTTCCTATGAATATGGCGTTTTTGGATGGCCAACCTTACAGCATGACCTTCCGGGAGAAATATCCGAAAGTGAACGGTCTGTTCTGGGGATACCACTGGCTGCAGGGTGCGATGTACGACATGCTGAGCGGAGTAACCCTCCCGCAGCAAAAAGCAGCCTACGACGTGCAGGGGGACCGGTACCACAAGACGGAACTCTACAGAACCAATCGGCCATTCATGCCGATGTTTGCCGAAACCAGCCCCCAATTCGCGCTCAAATACCCGCATCTGGCCAACGCCTTCGATAACCTGCACATGCTTCACGATATGGTCAACGATATCCTGGCCTCCGACTGGATCCCCGCGCCCGAAAAGGAAAAGCAAATCCAGCGGGCCATCTGGCTGGTGTCCGCGCAAGCGCACCAGGGCGAAAAACCCGGTGATGTGAAAGAGGAAGGCAGCATGCACGATCACCGCTTCATGGTCGGAATGCCTGGCATGGGCCTCATGAAGCACGGCGATGAAGAAGTCATGTGGATGGACGGTATGGGATGGATGAGCATGGCCGATTGCCACCATTGTTCGATGGAGCTCCCGCAGGGCAAAGACGCCTGGAAAGCCTCCACCGTGACGGCCGAAGGGTGGACGATGCGCGTCCGGTGCCCGCTCTGCGCACGCGATATGTCGGCTGAAACCAAAGGCCGCGCGATCCTTCATATTCCTACGGAAGATCCCAGGAAGACGTTGCTCGTGATTTCGGATGATGCAGGAAATCTGCATACAGAAAACCCAGGAGCCTTCTTTATTGAGCAGGAATCCTCGCACCGTAAATGCCACCGTTGGTCGCAAGCCTTCAGCTCGCGTCAGGCCCTGGATCGTTATTTGAGCGATCATCCTGATTCCAAGGACACGAAAGTCGTTTCCTTCGCGCAATGGGCGGAGCTGCACGGCAAAAAACCCGACACCTACATCAAACCGGTCGGCCCTCATGGCCCTGAAAATCCATACGAAAAGAAGGGGATGGAATGATGAAACGCTTTCTACTGGTGGCCGGACTCTGGCTGGCCGGATCCGTCGCTTTCGCTGTGGATCACAACAACATCGATGCCGGACGTCCTCTGAGTTTTGATGATGCCGAAGCGATTGCTTACCGTGAACGCGCCGTGGAGTTCGGGGCCAAGCTCGTTTCACCGCATGAGAAGTCTTTAGGAGCTGCAGGGGCGCTTGAATTTCTTTATGGATTTGCCCGCGACTCGCATGTGAGCCTGGATCTGGACCCTTCCTGGGGAGCTCGAGCGGGTTCTGATGAAGAGCGATTCGATATCGGCAACGTCGCGGTCGGACTTTTTCACAACTTTAATCGGGAAGTCAAAAATCTGCCGGCTTTTGCGCTGCGCGGAGACGTTTTTCTCCCCACGGGCCGAAACACCGGCGGTGCAGATATTCGTCTGCGCGGCATCATGAGCAAGACAGTTCAACAGTATTCCCATCTGCATCTCAATATCGACAGCACGTTTGTGTCGGATCCCGACCCAGGCGAACGCAATGTGATCCCGGCTTTAACGCTCGGTTGGTCACGTCCGATCGGCTATCCGCGGGTCTTTACACGGACCCTTGTGGCAGAAGCAGGGGTGCGCAGTTCGGACTTAAATGGGTCGGGGCCAATCGCTTCATTAGGGGTGGGGCTCCGCCAGCAAATGACGGTTCGCTCCGTCATGGATGTCGGTGTTCGATCGGATGTTATCGGCGGTCGCTCCGCGCCGCGCGATAACGTTGCCGTGATCGTTGGATATTCCGTCGGGTTTTAAATCTGGCGCACAAAGGAGACGTTTCGATGAAAAAGTTCTTGGCGATTGTGGTTATGACGGCTGGTTTATGGAGTTCAGCAGGGGCGCACGGGGTTAAGGATCCGGTATGCCGCATGGACGTGGATACCCACGCCACCGCCTATCAAAAGGAGTTCAAAGGTCAGACGTATTATTTTTGCTCGTCGGCCTGTCAGAAACGTTTTGAGGCAAGTCCCGAGCAGTATGTAAAGACGCTCGAGATTCTATCCAAAGGCGGCAAGTCTTTTGAAGTCCAGGTCAAAACAGCGAAAGAAGCCAGGGCAGGAGAGCCGGTGGGTATGACGATTACCATTGTCTCGGGAGCGGAGAAAACACCGGTGAAATCCTATGAAGTGGTTCATGAACAACTGATGCACCTGGTCATGGTCAGCGAGGATTTAAGCTGGTTCGCGCATGAGCATCCCACGCCCAAGCCGGAGGGTTCTTTTGATTTCACAGGGACATTTCCTGGAGGGGGGCGATACTTCCTCTATACCGACTTCACACCTGCCGATGGAGACAATCAACTTCTCCGAACGGTGCTGGATGTCGGTGGAAAAGCCAAGATGAACGTTGTTCTGGCTGCTGATACGTCGCTTGAAAAAGCCGTCGGTGTCTATCGGGTGAAGCTGGTGATGGATCCCGCGTCTCTTCAAGTCGAGAAAACGGCTACATTGACGTACGCGATCCTCGACGCTAAAGGAAATCCGGTAACGGACATGGAGCCCTATCTGGGCGCGATGGGACATTTGTTTGCCGTTCATCAAGCCGGGGAAGTAGTCGTGCATACCCATGCTATTTCTAAATCATCCGACGGACACAACCACCAACAACATCAAGCGGATGCGCATAGCATGAAAAAATCTATTGTCCCTACTATTTCATTTAAGCTTTCACTTCCGAAGGAAGGCCTATACAAAGTCTGGGCGCAATTCGGCCATAGAGGGAAAGTGCTAACGATCCCCTTTGTTCTCGACGTAAAACCACTCTGGGATAAACCCCATGCCCAACATTGAACTGATCGAACTGCACATGGCCTCAGCCCATTTTCCAATCGGGCTCCTCATATCGAGCGCTCTTTTCGACGTCTTCGGGCGATGGCTGAAGAAGCCTGAGTTTCGAATCACGTCCTACTGGATTCATCTGTTCGGAGTGGCGGCGGGACTGGGGACGGTTCTTTTAGGTTTTATCGGCAACCCATTTCTTGATGACACCGGTTGGGTTCCACTTTTTTGGAGAGACTATGGAAATCCGATGGCGAACAAAATGGCTCGGCACTCCTGGGTAGGTCTCTCAAGCCTTATTATCTTTGGTTTAGCTGCTTACTGGCGGACACGAATGCGCGACGAGTTCACGAACCGACAAGCAGTCCTCTATTGGGCTGTGATGGTTGCGGCCGTGGGGTTGATTGGTCTTGCGGGATATCTCGGCGCCCATGTGATGGATTGAAAAATGGAAACCTTATGCAGGCATCGGGAATTCGTGCTCTCGTTGAGATTTTAGATTAACGCAATGAACCACTCTTCTCATTTGGGCGCTACGACTTCAGAGCCTGATCCAATTCGGATCGTCCGTTGTGAGGCTTCGCCTTTGGATCGACTGAGCGTGATGGTGATGGTCGAACTGGCAGAGCACGTTCCGTCGTGCTGTCTTAATCTCGAATCTGCCTTCGTTGAGTTCCACGGAAGCGGACATCATGTTCAGGCCTCCTTTGCCTTGCGAGAGAGCCGACCGGCGCATCAGCTTGAGGCGACTGTCCGTTTACCTGAACCCGGACTCTACTCTTATCGCGTTGTTGCCAAAATTCTGCAACGGTCGCTCACACGGGAAGGTAGTTATGAGGTACATCGCGTGGCGCATTCCGCTGCAGACAGGGCCGGAGGAAAGCCTTGAAAATGGCGGCGCGGGATCCGGTATGCGGAATGGACGTTATCCCTTCTGCAGCACGGGGCGGCGCCGTCTTATATAAGGAGCAGACGCATTACTTTTGCAATCCGAAATGCCGCGAAAAGTTCATCGCGACGCCTGAAATGTACTTCAAACCGCAAAAGCCGGAAATGCCTTCCGATACCACGCGGATCTACACCTGCCCGATGCACCCCC
>JANLWZ010000157.1:0-1886 GCA_031364865.1 Elusimicrobiota bacterium | reverse complement strand
GAATGAAGAACGGACTGGCGGCAAAGTCAGCGATCCGCGATGCGGTCTTTCGATACTCCAGCACCGCATCAGCTCGCTTGGTCTGCCACGTATCCGGAAGTGCTCCAAGCCAGTCGGATGATCTCACTGAGTCACCTCGCTGAGCAACCGCATGATCTCCTCTTCCGCCTCCTTGAGCTCAGCATCAATTTCCTCTAGCGGGCGCGGCGGTGTGTGTCTGTAGAAATGACGGTTGAAATTGATCTCATACCCCACCTTGTCTTTGTTGCGGTCCATCCACGCGTCGGGCAGGTGTGGCAACACCTCACGGCGAAAATAGGCATCGACATCCTCTCGGAGCGGAACGGTCTCGAAGTCACGCAGGTCAACATCGGGTTCGCAGCCTTCGTCGCGGCCGCCCTTCAGTACTGGCTCCGCCTCTGGGTCCTTCTGAGTGAAAACCGACCGGAAAAGCTTTTGTTCGGGGGACTTCCACCGAGACTTGCGCGCGTGCAACAGTTTTTCGATACACGACCAGATGATGTTCCAATCCGGCTGCCGTTCGCGGCCCAGCGTCTTGTCAATTACCTGAATATCATCGAGCAAATGCGGGCAGGCGTCAAGAAAGCGAGCCTTATCCTCAACCGCCATCTGATAGCGCAGGCGTAATGGTCGCTCGACCGTCACTCGGGTGTAGCCGAACTCCGCGTTGTTGAAGATTTTTGAGATGTTGGCGTCGGTGAAGCGACCGTAAGACTTGACGATCTCAGCAATCTGGTCGGGTTCCCCGTCTTTGCCCTCACCGATCTTGCGCCGTTTGTCGCCGAGACTGCGACGCATAGGGATATGGCACTCGCGGATGTCGACGAGGTGGATCTTGCCTTTGCGGCGCTTCTCCTTCCGGTTGGTGACGATCCAGACGTAGGTGCCAATGCCGGTGTTGTAGAACATCTGCTCGGGGAGGGCGATGATGGCCTCCAGCCAGTCGTTCTCGATGATCCACTTGCGGATTTCGCTCTCGCCAGAGCCCGCGCCGCCGGTAAATAGAGGCGAACCACTAAAGACGATGGCGAGACGCGAGCCATACTTCTGTTGTTCAGGCGCTACGCGTTCAAACTTGCTGACCATGTGCTGAAGAAAGAGCAGCGAGCCATCGTTAACACGTGGCAAGCCAGCTCCGAAGCGCCCGTCGAAGCCTTGCTTATCATGCTCCTGCTGAATTTCCTTCTGCTGCTTCTTCCAGTCGACGCCAAATGGCGGATTGGAGAGCAGGTAATCGAAGGTTTCACCTTGGAAACGATCCTCAGTGAAGCTGTCTCCCAGCCGGACGTTGTCACCGCTTCCGTTGTGGTCGACTTGCTTTATGAGCATGTCCGAGGCAGCAATGGCGAAGGCCCGCTTGTTGTAGTCCTGCCCGTAAGCGTAGAGTTTGGCCTCAGGATGGTGCTCGCGCAGGTAGCGCTGCGCTTCAGCCAGCATGCCACCGGTACCGCAAGCGGGGTCCAACAGTTTGCGCACGGTTCCGGGAGTGGTCAGAAGCTTGTCATCGTGGATGAAAAGGATATGCACCATCAGCCGGATGACCTCGCGCGGAGTGAAGTGATCGCCCGCCGTTTCGTTGGCCAGTTCGTTGAAACGCCGAATGAGGTTCTCGAAGATCAGCCCCATTTCCTGATTCGGCACTGCGTCCGGGTGCAGATCCACATCGCAGAACTTGGACACGACGAGGTAGAGGATGTTCGCCTCGCGCATCTTCTCGATTTCGGCCTCGAACTCAAAGCTCTCGAAGATGTCTTGAACGTTCTTCGAGAAGCCTTTGATGTAACTGACTAGGTTCTGGTCGATATTGTCCGGGTCACCCTTCAGCTTCTCGAAGTCCAGTCGAGAGCGATTGTGAAACCGCTCGC
>JANLWZ010000142.1:0-4848 GCA_031364865.1 Elusimicrobiota bacterium | reverse complement strand
GGCCAGGAAGAAGCGACTTTTGATCCCAAAGGGGTGGTCGAGATCTCTGCCAAGGAACTTAAAACAAAAATGGATAAGCGTGAGAAGTTCGCGCTCATTGATGTTCGCGAGCCCCACGAATATCAGATTGCGAAGATTCCGGGCGCCAAGCTCATTCCCCTGGGGGAAGTCATGCAGCGCGCCAAAGAACTCGATACGGCTGACGATATTGTCGTGCATTGCAGGTCCGGGGCCCGCAGCGCCAAGGCCATCCTGGAACTCCAGAAGCTGGGCTTCAAGCGCTTGAAGAACCTCAAGGGCGGGATCCTTGCCTGGTCACAGGATGTTGATCCTTCCGTCCCTCAATACTAAAGACGAAAGGCGGCGAACCAGTGTGGCGGCTGACCAGAGGGGCGGCCAACCGGAGGGGCAGCGAGTGGTAGCCTCTTATAAAAGTTCCTATCGCCGCCGCACTGGTGTGCCGACTCTCTGGTAAGCCGATGTTCTGGTATGCCGCCGCTCTGGAACTAAGCCGCCTCTCGAAGGTTAAAAGGGCGTATGCCCACACTCATGGAACAGCCAAAAACTTCAACTAAAGAGTTGTTTCGGGCGCAGGCGCTCAAGTATATGGATGAGCTCTATGCTTCTTCCGTACGCATGGCCAGAAATAAGGAAGCCGCCGAAGATCTCTTGAGCGAAACTTACACGAAGGCCTGGAAGGCCTTTGGCCGTTTTGAGCAAGGCACGAACATGCGTGCCTGGCTCTACAAGATTCTTACCAACACCTATATCAATCAATACCGCCACAAGCAGCGCACCCCTTACATGGTCGAGCTGGACAAGCCTCAGGATCCAGACTCCAGCGCGGGCGGCGACCTTTACGACAAAATCCTCGGTGCCAGTCCCACGCTCTTTGACAATCCCGACCATGTGCTGGCCAACCGGATCCTGGATCAGGATTTAAAAAAAGCGATCGATGCCCTGCCGGACGAATTCCGTATGTCCGTCATCTTGTCCGATGTTCAACAGTTTTCTTATCAGGAAGTCGCTGACATTCTCTCCATTCCGATCGGCACCGTCCGGTCGCGTCTGTGGCGCGGACGGCGTCTCCTGCAGGCCGCGTTGTGGCAGCAAGCCGTCGCCTCGGGTCTTGTCAAAGAAAAAGCGGGAGGTGCGGCATGACCTGCGAAGAATGGATTTCACGCCTCTACGAAATTTTAGACCACGATATGGACGAAACGCTTTGGAAAGAGCTGGAGCACCATATGCGAAACTGCCAGCCGTGTTTGGATCGTTTTGAATTCGAAAAAGCAATTCAGCAGCGTCTCAGTAAATCCTGTGCCCAGGAAACCTGTACCGAATCCGTCCGCATCCGCATCCGCGCCATCTTCGAAGAAACCCAGGACTAGAACTCCTTACTCCACTGACCGTGCAAAAGCGACATGCCATCCATGTATCGATCAGCGCTGCCATGGTGGCGGCCATTGTCTTTGTCTTAACCGCCGCCTGGTTTGTTTATAAGGAAAGGGCCACACTCGCCTGGCATGTCCAGGGCGAAGCCGCCGCTCGTCCCACCGTTATTTACAGTCGATGGTTGGACCTGAAAGGTGACGAATCTTTAAGCCAGGAACGGATCATCGCCTGGCTCGACCTTCTCGGTTATAAGCGCACGCCAAGCCCTCCGCATTCCTCTGGAGAATATTTCTCCGAAGGTTCGAGGATCATTCTCTTCACGCAGTTCTTTCACTACCCTGACAAAGATCTGCCGGTCCAATTGATCCAGTTGGACTTTTCGAGCAAAGGGCTGCGTGAAATGAAAGCGCTGGCGGGCCATGCACCCCTGGCCGAATGGCGACTCGAGCCGCGCGTGCTCGCAGAGTGGGGCATTGTTCCGAGAGTCGCCAGGCAGAAGGTACGCGTGGAGGATTTGCCCCCGCATGTGTCTCGCGCTGTCGTCGCGATGGAAGACAAGCGTTTCTTCCATCATGGGGCCTTCGACTGGATGGGCATTGGACGCGCGGTATGGGTCGATGTGAAACATGGCGGGCTCAAACAAGGCGCCAGCACGATTACGCAGCAGCTGGCCCGGTCCATCTTCCTGGACATTCAGCGCACCTGGCGCAGAAAATTTATTGAAGCGATCCTCGCCATTTATCTGGAGATCCGCTACACCAAACCCCAGCTGCTGGAAATGTATTTGAATCAGGCGTACTGGGGCCATGACGGGACGCAAACGCTGATCGGCATCGAAGCGGCCAGCCAATCGCTCTTCGGAAAAACCGCCCGAAAGCTTACACCGGCGGAAAGCGCGAGTCTGGCGGGGATGCTTCAGTCCCCGCGACGCTTTTCTCCGCGGACGTCCCTTAAACTCTCCGAAGAGCGCAAGAAGATCGTCCTAGGCCTCATGCGGGATCAAAAAATCATCACGGATGCCGACTACATCCTGGGTGTCGCGCAGCGTGTGACGCTGGCTCCGCTGCCGCGTTCAGGAGAGTCCGCCTATTTTCTCGCGCACTTGCGTGATGAGCTGGGGGAAAGGTTTGAAATGTCCGCCATGCTGGCGCAAGGGTGGAGCATCTATACGACGCTGGATCCGCTCATGCAGCGCGAAGCTGTCCAGTCGCTCAAGCCTTCCGTAGGACAGGGGGGCCTGGTCGCGCTCGATGCCAAAAATGGGGCGGTGCGCGCCTGGGTTGCAGGAACTAATTTTCAGACGAATCCTTTCGATCACGTCGCGGACGCGAAACGCCAGCCTGGTTCTGCCTTCAAACCTTTTGTCGTGCTGGCGGCGTTAGAAAACCGCGTGGCGACCACGGCCACGATGCTGGACGATGATCCCATCAGTCTGATCGGACTCGAGGGGCCCTGGACACCGCAAAACTATGACCGGAAATTCAGGGGTAAAGTGTCGGTGTGGGATAGTCTCGTATATTCCTGGAATGTGCCGATGGTGCGCCTTGCCATGCAGACAGGACTGTCGCATGTCGTCAGCGTTGCCCGGCGTGCCGGCATCACAAGCCCGCTGCGATCCGATCTTTCCACGTCGCTGGGTTCATCGGAAGTCTCGCTCTTGGAATTGACAGGAGCCTATGGAACATTGGCCTCGGGGGGCAGGCGCCTTGTGCCGCACAGCATCCGGGCCATTGTGTCCCGTGATGGCCAACTCGTGGATACAGCGCCCTTTGTCAACGAGCAGACCTTCGCACCGGAAGCGGTTTATCTTGTGACGCAGATGCTGCAGGATGTTCTCGTCACAGGAACAGGGAAGGCTTCCAAAAGCATGGGTCTCGAATTTCCTGCCGCGGCCAAGACTGGCACTTCTGAGAATTATCACGATGCATGGCTGATGGGATACTCCACTTCCGTCGTTTGTGGTGTGTGGGTGGGGTACGATCAGCCGAAGTCGCTTGGCCGGTCTGCGGCGGGGATCGCTTTGCCCATCTGGGTGGACTTTATGAAGCGCGTGGCGCCTTACGAACCACCTCAAGATTTTGTTGAGCCTCCGGGACTTTCCTGGAAAACGATCGATCCAACAACCGGACAATTGGCGAGGTCAGGGTGTACGGTCCGGAAGAAAACTGCATTTTTGGCAGGAACAGAACCTACGGAAGATTGCTCAGCGCACGCCGGAGGGATTAAGGGGCTTTTTCAGCGCTGGCGGTCGAAAACGTAAACGGCTCGTCAATATATTTTTCCGCTTCATGGTGCAGACCCCAGATGTCCGGCCCGCTTTTTGCAACCTGGTAAGCCGCGAGCGCTTTCTCTCGATCCTTCCGTAGATCATAGATGTGTCCCAGCCGAAGCTGCGCGAAGTAGCCCCATCGGCTCTTGGGATCCGCTTCCGCGATTATTTTGCCGAAATCTTTTTCAGCGCCATCGAAATCCTTCTTGCCATTGAGTTTCGCTACGCCCATACAATAACGCGCGCCGTTAATGTAATGCCTGGTATACCACGGTGTTTCACTCTCAGACTTTTTGAGGAAATCTTCTGCCTCGGGAAGCATCGCATTCCAATTTTTCATGGTGTAGAGCGTGCTGACTTCCATGAGATGCATGATGGGGCTCTGCGGAAATTTCTTATGCAGAGCATCAGCGAGCGGGAGCGCGCGCTCGGGGGTGCCTTCTTCGCTTGTGAAAATCTCAACGAGGAAAAACATGGCCTCGACCTGCGAGCGCTCACCTTTGTCCATGGCCCGCTGCAGCTCCAGCAAGCCTCTTTCCTTGTCTCCGCGAATGAGTAGAAAGGCCACGAAAGCCTGCATTCCTGAAAGGGTATCGGTGTAATAATCGTAAATACCCAGGCCAAGATAGGCGTCATAGAGCTCGGGATCAAACTTTAAGGCTTGCTTCAGCTTCTTCTGACCCCGCTTGCCGGCAAAGTAGGCGTCCACCCATTCTTTCTGGGTCACGAGCCACCGGCCCCACAATCCTTCCGCACCGCCGGAATAGAGACAGGCACGTGCTTTGACTTTGGGATCTTTGGAGGACGCGAATAATCTTTCAGCGGTCTCGATGGTCTTTTGGGAATTTTCTTTCATGCGTGCCTGGATTTCGGGGTAGGTGTACTCGATTTCCTGCGCGAGGTGCCACCAGTCCACGGCGGTCAAATAAAAGTAGCCTGCGGGGTCTTTGGGATGATCCTGGATGTGGACGGCAATGCTTTCTCTAGCCTTATCGTACTGAGCATGATAAAGCCACCACAGTCCCTTATCGAGTGCGTCTTCGGCGCTCAACGGGTTTTGGAAGAGAACTAATGCGCTGAGGATAATCCAGGTGAATCGGTTCATTGGCAGGCATAAGTTTACATTGGTGCCTGTCACAAATCTCGAAAATTAATGCACTAGCCGGGACAGGTTGGGTCTTAAGGCC
>JANLWZ010000105.1:0-12294 GCA_031364865.1 Elusimicrobiota bacterium | reverse complement strand
TTGCCGTCAAGAGCGGAATAGGTATCCAAGGTATAAATTAGAACCGGAAGGCCCAGTACGACATAGGCCCGTCGATGGGGGGGCTTTGTTATAATCGCCGTCGAAAGAGACTGCCTGCAGCCCGGAGGGGTCGCATAGTGGTCTAGTGCGGCGGTTTGCTAAACCGCTGTACGTGTGAAAACGCGTACCGAGGGTTCGAATCCCTCCCCCTCCGGCCTGCAGGTGTAGAATGAATTTATGAACGATCACATCAAAGAAGAAATTCCCTTGTATCTGGCGGGGGGCTTGACCGAAAGTCGAAACCGGCAGATCGAGGCGCATGCGGCTGCCTGCGAAAAGTGCCGAGCCGCGCTTGCTAAGGCGCGCTCGAAGCAGGCGCGCGGCAAACGCGAAGCACTTAAAAAAGCGGCTCCGGACCGCGTTCCCAATTTCTTTTTAGCTCGTCAGGGAAAGGGCGTCTCACAACCTTCTACCCATGGAAGCCCCTACAAAGTGGTCTTTGTGCTCCTGCTTCTGGTGGGCGCCGGTTATTGGGGTTACAACAGGTGGTTCAAATCAGTAGAGGTCTCTGAGTCTGAACCCGTACCCGCGGATGAAGCACCTGCAGACGTTCCTGCGCAGGAACCGCAGATGCCGGAGCCCAAAGAACTTCTGCAGCTGCCGGTGCTTAAAAGCTGGAAAGGGCCTGAGAGCGCGATTATTGAACCTCGCGTGGTGGTCGCCAGGCGACCCGAAGTGTTTGAAAAGCTGTGGATAGAAATGCAGGCCACGGAACCACGTCCCCAGGTGGATTTTGGAACGAGCGTTGTCTTAGCGATTTTTGCTGGCGCGAGCCCTCTGGGTACGACGATCGAACTAGGGCGCATTGAAGGCACAGATGAAATTTATGCGCCTTACCGCATCGTGCGGCCGCCCAGCCTCATGCCGGGCACCACATCCCCCGCTCCGACGTCAGGGGTGAGCCATCCGTATTTCATCGCGGCTGTCGTGAAGACCGATCGAAAAATTAAGTTGTCCCGAAGAGAGGCCCGCTAATATGAACCCATTACTTGAAATCCATCAGTCAGGCCAGAGTCTGTGGCTCGATTTCATCACGCGGAAATTTATGGCGGAAGGTAAGCTCGCGCGACTCGTGAGCGAAGACGGGATCAGCGGCGTGACGTCCAATCCCACGATCTTTCAAAAGGCGATTTCCGGCGGTCAGGAATACGACGACACGATTTCTAATCTCATTAAACAGGGAAAAACTTCAGATGAGATCTTTGATGCGCTTTCGATCGAAGACATTCAGAAAGCCTGCGATATTTTCCGCGGCGTCTACGATAAGACCAAGGGCGCCGATGGTTTTGTCTCCCTGGAAGTCAACCCGCACTTTGCCCGTGACACGCAGAGCACGTTGAACGAAGCGCGTCGCCTTTTTAAAGCCGTCAACAGGCCCAACGTTATGATCAAGATCCCGGCGACGAAAGAGGGCATTCCAGCGATTGAACAAGCCCTCGGCGACGGCATCAATATCAACATTACGCTCATTTTCTCACTCAAGCGCTACGAAGAAGTGATGAACGCCTGGCTCTCAGGTCTTGAGCGCTTGTCGAAATCCGGCAAGCCTCTGTCGAACGTCTCTTCCGTCGCGAGTTTCTTTGTCAGCCGTGTCGACTCTCTGGTCGACGGCGAACTGGAAAAGAAAAATCATCCCGAACTCATGGGCAAGGCCGCCATCGCCAATGCCCAACTCGCCTATGACCTGTTTCAAAAAATGAAGGCCAGCCCTCGCTTCCAAACCCTTGCTCAGAAAGGAGCGAGGGTGCAGCGGCCGCTCTGGGCGTCCACCAGCACGAAGAATCCAAAGTATCGCGACGTGATCTATGTGGAAGAACTGATCGGCGCCGAAACGGTGAACACCCTGCCGCTCGCTACGATAGACGCCGTTCGTGATCATGCGAAAGCCAAGCCTGCTTTGCCGTCCAATCCCGAAGCCGCCCGCAAGATCGTAGGAGAATTGGCGAAAAACGGAATCCAGATGGACGATGTCACGCATAAGCTCGAAGTAGATGGTGTGAAGCTTTTCGCCGACTCCTACAACGATCTGATGAAGACGCTCGATCAAAAAAAGGGAACTCTTAAAGCCGCTTCGCGCTAGGACGGGACTCTCCTATGGATAAAACCAACGTTATTGTCGCTGATACCCCGGAAGCGCTGGCGGAACGCGTCGCTACTGATTTTTGTGAATTCATCACGAAGACGCTTGCCGATCGCGACCGCATCGCCATCGCTCTCTCCGGCGGCGAAACTCCTAAGCAGTTTTACGCCAGGCTGGCCAAAGAACCTTACAAGTCCACGATCCCATGGCCGAAACTCTGGTTCTTCTGGAGCGACGAACGCTGCGTTCCTCAAGAGCATCAGGATTCCAATTTTCGAATGGCCGCGGAAGCTCTCCTCCAGTATGTGCCGGTTCCTCCGGCGCACGTCAGGCGCATGCGCGGCGAAGATCCGCCACCGCAGGCGGCACAGGATTACGAAAAAGACCTTCGATCATTTTTTAAGAGCTCTGAAGTCTGGCCAAGGTTTGATCTCATCCTTCTCGGCATGGGATCCGATGGCCACACCGCGTCCCTCATGCCAGGGTCTCCGGCCGTCAATGACCATGCGTCGCGGATTCCACAGGAAAGACGCAACGCCGAAGCGGATATCGGCGGGCTTCCCCAGCCCAGGTGGGTTGTGCATAATGTGATCCGTTCGCTTCAGACCGTGAGGCTGACGCTGACGTACCCGGTGCTCAATCACGCGAGGAACATCTGGTTCCTGGCCACCGGCTCTAAAAAAACAAAAGCGTTTTCTGAAATCGCGAACGGTCCTAATCCGCAAATACCGGCGAGCCTCGTGCAGCCTGTGGATGGACAGCTCAGATGGTATGTGGACAAGGAGGTCGTTTATGGCCGAAGTGAAAGTGCAAGCGCTCAAGAACGGGCCTCTGTTGGTCAAAGGCCCTATCGACGTCCTGGACAGTAACGGCAATCTTCTGCAGTCTGCTTCACAGGTCGCGCTTTGCCGCTGCGGCTTATCGACGAAAAAGCCTCTCTGTGACGGATCTCACCGCCAAGGCTTCCAAAGTGACATCGGAAATAAATAAATAATACGTGAAGGCAAAGGGGATCGCTTGGCTGGGAGGCATCTCATTAGGCCTGCTTTTCAGCGCCGCGAGGCCGTCCCATGGCGTTTGGCCGGATGACTTTGAGCGCCGCGATTTCGCACTGACGACCTCCACCTACACGCCTCTTACCCCGCCAGGAACTCACACACGTCTGCTTTTTGATTTTCAAAACACGACGGCTTTCTATGACTATGAATCGGATGGCTTCAGCAGATTCATCGACGGCACCTGGTTAACGGACACCCTGAAGCCCGTCTTGACCATCCTCTGGGACGAACGCTTCCGGACACAGCTCGGTGTGGTGATGCGAAAAACCTACGGCGAGCGGGAAGGCATCGGCACCGTTGATCCCTGGGTACAGTTCCTGTGGCAGCCCATCCAGCCTTTGAGCATTCGGCTGGGCAACCTCGAGACACCCCATGCCTTTCACGAGGCCCTTTTTCTTCCGCTGCATTACGCGATCAACAGCCCGGTGGAAACCGGTGTGCAGGGGCTGTTCAAAACCGAAAATGTCAGCGATGATTTTTATTTCAACTATCGTCTGGAAGATATTCCCGAACACAATGAGAAATTCGATCTTGGTTTTGTGCATCAGAACGCCTGGAAATTCCTGCGGTTCAATTACCAGATGCATTGGATTCACGAAGGCGGGACGTTGCAGCCACATCCGATTGCCACGGTCAACGATATCGCTCACCTCGCCGGAGCGGGATTTCAGTTTCACCTCCTGCGGCCATGGATGGTAGGAGCGAAGTACTCCTATCTTTCGTCACACCGCCGACAGGACGCCTCCTTTCCCGGTTCGCCGTACGCTCAGGACGTCAACGGCTGCGCCAGGCTCTACGAAATCTATACGCGTATCAGTCGCGTGAGGCTCAGCTATCAAAACTGGCACAGAGATGACTACTGGCACGAAGCAGGCGACCCCTGGTATCAGCTTCCGGTTCTTTCGTTAGTCAGTCTTCAGTGGAACCTCATCATGAGCAAGGCGATCGATCTGAATTTGAATTACATCGGTGGTGTGCCGGGCAACAACGGTCTCGGCATTGAAAAAAAACTCATGTCCCAGATTCGGCTGGAGGCCGTATGGCGATTCTCGATTCCCATGATGGAATGGAACGCTCCTGGAACTGCCGCGGAAAATCAAGCTGTTTCGCCACGTTGGGATGACGGCGTTTGACAGCTCTGGCAAATTAGACTATTCTTTAGACGGTAAACCGATGATCACTGATCCCACCTCGACCGGCGTACCCAAAGAAATCCTCGAAAATATCGATTCTGTGCATGCTCGCGTGGAAAAAGTGTCCCAGGAGTTGTCCCAGGCTTTGACAGTCTGGGGCAGCACCCTGTCGCAGGAAAAAGAACAATTTGAATCGCTGCTCTCCCGGAAGGAATTAGCCGCCCAGGAGCAGGATGAGCTCTGGGCGCGGCAATGCAAAGTTTTTGAAGAACGGCTCTCTGAAATGAAGTTTGAATTTGAAACGCGGCTGCAGCAGGCAGAGCAAAACGCGGCGCGATCGCTGACGGAGCTGGACGACGCGTGGCAGCGCGACAAGTTGGACTGGGGCCCAGAAGCCCAGTCGCAGTGGCCGCTTCAGCGCAGACAACTCGAAGCCAAAGTTCAGGCTCTGGAGGTCAAGCTTTCGCAGCTGGAGGCTGAACAGCAGGCGCCTAAGCCCATCGATCCCTCCCAGGAAACGATCCGCGCTCTCGAGGGACAGCTCCAGGAATTCCAGAGCACCGTGGCAGAGCTGCAGAATCGGACGTCCAAATCCGATAAGCTCGTTTATGCCTGCGTCCAGGCGCTGGATTACCAGATCTCCGTACTCTCCGACCTGATCTACCACCACGCGGAGCCTCAAACCGCCACAGAAAGCTGAGCCGCCGGTGTCAGCCCCCAGCGCTTTTCTCGAAGTCTCCCAAACCCGACTGAGCGACCGCGGATCGCTCCTGTTGCGAGATATCAACATCATGACCGAGGGTCTGGCCGGCAAAGCGGACTACTTGAAGGACCTCCGCAAGCAATTTCTAAAACACCGTCTGGAAGATATGCAGCAGATTCGGGAAGCGCGCCAGCAGCTCTGGTCCAGCTGGGATGAGCGCGTCCGAAGGCTTGAAGACTGGATGCGCGAAACGGCAGATGCCTCGCGCGCGAGCGCTACGCTTGTCGCGTGGAAACGAGGCGCGCTCGGCTTTGAACGTATTCAAGGCCTCAATGATAAATTTACGGCAGCCGCCGCGCGCAGGGCGGAACTTGTGGATAAGCTTTTTCAGAGCGTTTTCGTCCAGATCCGACAGTGGGATGAACGGCTCAAGACCCAGGAAGCCGATTTAAGGGCGTTCCTGGAGCGCCAGGCCGCAAAAACGACCGAGCTGATGGTCTCGAAGGCCCGAAAACAGCCGTACCTGGATTTTGCCTATCACGAGCGGGAGATGGAAGGCAAGCTTTCGACGGAAATGAAGTTCCTTCGCACCTCCGTGAACCGCATGATGGACCGGATTACAAAAGCGCAAAGCTGGGTAGGCGACCGCGCCGCACAGGCTCCGGGCCATTTTGACGATCGCAAGCAGGACACCATGATGAGTTTGGCCCGCCATCGGGCTAGATTTAACGAACTTCGTGAAAAAATCATGGAGCTGGCTTTATTTTTCGAGAGCGGTCGCCAGCGCCTGCGCTGGATTTATGAACAGATTCAGCGGATGCACGTGGTATCGGAATTAAATGTCGATCGCAGGCCCCTCCTCTATCGCCTCTTCGGCATCGAAGACTAAATCCCTAAGTACATGAGCAAGACCCGCGATTCTTCCGGCGTCTTCATACTCCTTATCCTCTCGCTTCTGCTTTTTTTCTGCGCCGCGCTCTTCGTTCACCCGTTCACCTATGCCCGCTGGGACAATTTCGAATATTTCATCCCAACTCTGACCGAAGCGCATGGCCAATGGCTGCGCGGAATTCTTCCGCTGTGGAATACGCATCAACATATGGGCGAGCCGTTGCTGGCGAATAGCCAACCGGGCGTCTTTTATATTCCCTATACCCTTGCCGTTTGTGCGGCGCTGCGAAGCCCCTGGGGTCCCGTCGCAATTCCTATGCTGGTCGTGGCCGCCCACGCGGCCTTCGCGAGCGTGGGATTTTTTCTTTTGTTCCGACAGCTCGGGATTCGCTTCTGGCTCGCCGCCGCCTGCGCGCTCGCCGCCACCTTTTCGGGATTCGTGACGCTCCTGAGCACGATTTGGCTATTCATGGGCATCTACTTTGCCTGGTTTCCCTGGATTGTTCGGGGAGCGCTGGCAGCGATCCGAAACGGACCGGTCTCGCAGAAGGTTTGGTTGGCTGTCGGTTTAGCCGCCTGTGGAACCGTGGGGTACCCGCAGCTGCTGATCTATTTATGGTTGTGGGTCGGACTCTTCAGTGTGATCCTGGGATGGGGAAATGCCGCCGCGTTGCGACGGGTGGCAGCGCTCGCGCTCAGCGCGGGATTGCTGAGTCTGCCGAGCCTGCTGCCGGTTTTGCGGGTGTCCTCTTATTCGCTGCGCGGCGACCTTTTGACCGCCGGACAATTCCTGGAACGCGGTATTTCGTTCCAGGATCTTTGGAGTCTTTTCTCGCCGCTCCTCAACCTTCCGAATATCTATCTACGCCATCACGGCTCAATGACCCTGTATATCGGAGCCTGGTTACTTCCCGTCCTCGGATTCGCCATCGCGCGTGCGCCTAAAAAAGGGGAAGGAGAGCCTGTGCTGCGCGCCTTGCTCGCACCCACTCTTCTTTTTCTTTTATTCGCGCTGGGCACCCAGGGCGGCGTGTACGGATGGACGCGGTTTATTCCCGTATGGGGATCATTGCGCTGGCCGTTCAAGTTTCTGCTGTTCGCTAATGCCGGGTTAGCGGTCGCCGGGGCTCTTGCTGTAGAACGATGGATTCAGGTGGGGATGTCGGCCTTCCAACGAAAGGCGCTCTGTGCGACGGCGCTAGCCTGGGGTCTTCTGCTGACGTTTTATCGCTCTCCCGAGCCTACGCAGGGCGCAGGCATTCTTCTGAATGTCGCAGCGATCAGCGCGTTCGCCGCCCTGTTCGTCATGCACAGGAGGAGCGGTCCTATTTTGTTTGTCGCCTCCGTGCTGTTGTCAGCCATCGGGACGCTGGCCATGGCACATCAAGCCGGATTGAAAACCTACACCGAAGCCTATGGGATCTTCGATGCTCGCTATTTCGGGATCGACCCGAACTACCGCGTGCTGCCGGCAACGCCGCCGCCTAATTTCTCGAAGGGCCGCCAGGTGATGCAGCCGCTGGGCTTGTACCAATCGGCCACGGCCAACCGCTATGACAGCCTTACGGGCCTGACGACGCCGCTCGAACCCCGCTGGTTCCTCGAGCATATTCCTTCGACTGACTCGGGCGCGCTTCCCGTTGATGTCGGTATTCTCCGTAGTCATTTCCTGAAAGCATTGAACGTCCGCTACGTGATCGTGGGCACCGAGGACGAGCCGCATCTCCAAATCATGAAAGCCGCCGGAAATTTTCATGCGATGACGCGACTGCCTGACGCGGTGGTTTTTGAGCAAGACCAAGCGTTGCCGCGCGCCTATTTTGCCGACCATCTCTGGCCGATGGAAGGAGGGCGCTTCCCGGCCGCGTTGATTCAGAATTCGGTCTCGCTGCGTTCCGCGTTTATCGACGCACCGGTGGAGGAAAATCTGCCGCCGGCGTCCGTGCTTTCTATTGAGGAAGGCGCGCACGACGTTCATGTTCGCGTGGAGGCGCCCCGTGGAGGATTTCTCGTTTACAGCACGACGTTCTACCCGGATTGGTCGGCGACGGTTGATGGAGTCTCCGTGGCGGTGCAGCGGACGAACGGTTTACTGCTCGGGATTCGCGTACCGGCGGGCGCTTCGAAGGTCCACTTCTCGTATTGGCCGCGAGGGCTGAAGGAAGGGTTAGGGCTGGCGATCCTAGGACTGCTTCTGCTGCTTGCCCAATGTCTGCCGAATCCATTGATTCGCCGGGCGTTCAAAAGCCACAAACGATAGCCAGCCAATGGCGCAGTTGATGGCCACGAACCAGCCGAAGGACGTCCACGGACTCCACCGGATTAAAAACGCATAGGCCGCGAATAGAATCATTCCATGCCAAAGGTAAAGCCCATAGCTCCATTCCCCGGGCATGCCCGCAAGCCGCAGCCACCGCCAGCCGGAAAGATCGAACGATAACCCGCCCCATAACACCAGAAAAAGTCCCGCATCCAGGAGCGAGGGCCCGAAGATGACGTCCGGACGAGAGATGTCCCAGATATCGGTGAATCGATAGGCGGCCGCGAAGAGCGCGATGCCGCTGATGACAATCGTGAGGGCCAGTGCCGGGGTCTGGCGCAAGCGTTCGTTGGTCTTGCGATGCAGGAAATAGAGCAGACATCCCATCGCGATCAGATCGAAGGCGCCGAAGGAATTGGTCAAGCACAGCAAGCGATTTTCCGGCCAGACCCGGTAACAAAGCCAGCGGCTCAGCGGGCCTAAAAGAATGATAGAGCCCAGCGCAAGGGTTACGCTCTTGAGGTTTTTAAGCGACTTCAGCAGCCAGGGATAGGCGAGATAAAATTGCTCCTCGATGGACAATGACCAGAGCAATCCCCAATGCAGTCCCACGAAGTGGCGCGGCAGACTATCGAACCAGATGCGATACCAGTTAAACGAAAAGGTGGCGACCGATGCCCAAAGTCCCGCGGTAGGCGGGTTCCGCTGAAAGAGGTATTGGAAAAGAGGCGGACGCTCGGCGATAAAAAGGAACAGGCTGAGTGCCGTGAGACAGGTCAGAAGGAGAAGCGGAAGGACGCGGGCAGCACGCCGGACATAAAAATCACGCACATCCAGTTGCGAAAAATCCTGCTCGTCTCGCACGAGTACTTTCGTAATCAGAAACCCTGACAAAAGGAAAAAAAGCGAAACACCATAAAAGCCATTTCGCTGCAAGAGCATCCAGGTGGGAGAATAGCCGGACAGTGCTGCGTGAGTATCAATGCCCAGCGTAAAACGCATATCGGCCAAATGGGCGGCCAGCACTAAAAGGATGCTGAGGGAACGCGCTCCGTCGATCAGGGGGATCCGGCCAGCCGACGTTTTTGACATGCCGGGATTATAAGCGAATTTAAGGGATCGATAGATAGGCTAAAATTATGGCCTTCGTCCCCGCAGCGGAGGGTTGGGAGAGTGGTTTAATCCGGATGTCTTGAAAACATCTGTGCCCGTAAGGGTACCGAAGGTTCGAATCCTTCACCCTCCGCTGCGGGGATTTGCCGAAGGATTAATTCCCATTAAAGGAGGCGCTCATGCGCTCAGGCAATCCGGTTCTTAAAGACGACACTTTCAACGTTCCTTCCGTCGCTGGTGAGGAAACGATGACAATTCAGGGCACGGTCTGGAAATCGTGGGCGCTTCTCGCTCTCGTGGTGATGGCAGGAAGCTGGTCGTGGAAAAATCCCGAGCTGGTGATGCGCTCCTATCTCGTTTGGGCGCTGGCCGGGCTGGGCGTGGCCATCGCGACCATCATCAAAAAGACTTGGGCTCCGGTCACCGCGCCGCTCTACGCCGCACTTCAGGGAGTGACCTTAGGCGCAATCTCCATGATGTTTGAAATGCGGTTTCCTGGGATTGTCATGCAGGCGGTCATTCTCACCTTTGGAACGCTTGGCGCTCTCCTCCTTGCTTATCAGAGCGGCTGGATCAAGGTGACGCAGAATTTCCGGCTGGGGCTCTTCGCCGCGACCTTTGGCATCATGCTGACGTATCTCGTCAACTTTGGGATGAGCTTCTTTGGCAAAAGTATTCCTTTGATTCACCAAGCGAGCCCCATGGGGATTGCTTTCAGCGGAGTCGTGGTCATCATCGCCGCGCTGAACCTGGTGATGGATTTCGATTTCATCGAGCAGGGTGCGGGATCCGGCGCGCCCAAGTACATGGAATGGTTCGGCGCCTTTGGGCTCATGGTCACGCTGATCTGGTTGTATTTAGAAATCCTTCACCTCATGAGCAAAATTGCCTCGCGGAATAAATGACGAAAGCCTGGATATACATTCTTATACGAAGCCTACTGCTCACCCTTTTTCTGGCGGCGATATACGGGGGCGAATCCTTCACCCTCAGCGCTGCGGAAATATATTCAAAGTGAAAATTCTTTTATTGTTCATCGTGTTCGTGGTCGCAGCACCCGTGCAAGCCCAGGTGGGAGCCTCTTGGGCGGCCGCGGGACGCACCAGGCTTTCACTGACCGCCGGGTATGTGTCCAGTCATGAGAAGGATTATGCCGTCATCGGTGCTGGTGCGGGCTACTACTTGCTTAATGGATTAGAAGCGGGATTGGACGGCGAAGCCTGGATGGGTTCCAAGCCGCACATTTATTCGGTCAGCCCGGGCCTGCGCTATACCTTCACCCAAATGGAATCGATGAAGCCGTATGTCGGGGGTTTCTACAAACGCACGTTTTACGACACTTTGTCTGATCTGAGTTCTGCGGGTGGTCGCGCCGGCGTCTCTTCTACGCTCGGCGAACATACCTACCTCAATGCCGGCCTCGTTTATGAGAAATTCTTTAACTGCAGCGAAACGATCTACACCGATTGCGACCAGCTTTACCCGGAACTGGGAATTTCGTTTACCTACTAAAGACCACGCTATCTCACTCTCGCTAGATCCGTCACAAACATCTCCGCATTGATCACCAGGTTCATGCCGGTTTCGGTGGCCTCGCCCATAATGTCGTTCTGCTCGGCCACGAGCTTGCGCCATCGCGCGAACTCGCCCGCCTGAAAACTCCACACCTCAATCCGATCATTGTCTGCCGATTCTAACGTCTCGGCCATCTGCTTGGCGCCCAGCGGATCAGGCATCAGCATGAGAATACGCGCCTCTCTGAAACGCTTTGTCACTTTATCGAGCTTGTGAATGGTAGTTTTACCGCATTCGATCCAGAGCGTTACGATGTTGGTGTCATCGACCACGATCAAGTCCGGCGCGAAATCCTGGCCGGCCAACGCGGAATGTTGATTGGGGCTCGAGATGACCAGCGGCGATTTCTCGTGGAAGAAGATCAGGGCCGCGAGTTTCAGGCACACATGGTCATCGGTTTCGGACAGGAGGGGATAAAGCTGCGACTGAAACGTCGGCCCGCCGAGCTGAATCGTCGAACGCAGTTTCATGGCAGGTGGACTACTTCCAGAAGTACGCCAGGATGAACAGTCCGACCATCAGGAAGGTTAAAGCGAGCTTGAGCGCAGAACCCAGGAGCATTCCCAGCCAGCTGGCAAGGCCGACTTGACCGGCGCGGTAGAGATCGCGCCGCGCGATAAACTCTCCAGCCGCCGCACCCACCAAAGGACCGAAGATAAGTCCCGGGATTCCCATGAAGAGCCCTATGAAAGTCCCGAGCATCGCGCCTACGATCGCTTGCCGGCTCGCATCGACACGCTTTACCCCTAAGGCGACGGCAAAGACATCGACAAACAACGAGAGTATCGTCAGCACGGCCAGAATCGTAATCGTCCATCCGCCAACTTTTTGAAAGTGGTCCATCCATGCCGCGAGCAGAAGCCCGAGGAACACTAAGGGCGTTCCCGGCAGTGCAGGTAGAATGGTCCCCGCAATCCCCGCGATGACGAGCAGCGAAGCCGCCACCCATCCGATGATTGTTCCTGTCACGAGACGTATAATACCAGTAACAAGATGGGCGCTCAGACCTCGATCATGCGTGCCGCCGCAGAAGTCCTCGCACGTTTTTTTGCCCGCCATCCCGCCTTATTCGTCGGCTTCTTGCTCGTCTACGTGGTGTCTCCCATCGATTTATTCCCCGAAGCCATTGCCGGCCTGTTCGGTTACCTGGACGATGTCTTGCTCGTCACCTTTGCGCTTCTTCTGCGCCGCTATGGCATGCGGCTGAACAAGCAGAGTCCAACCCCCAGCAGACCTTCCATCGACACGACCGCCGAATAAGAGTCTCGGGGGTATAATCTCCCGGTGTGCGGCAGATTCACAAGGGCCAAAGAGCTCCTCGAAGTCGAGCAACGGTTTGCCGTGCCTGTCGGCGGGGTCAGGGACCCCAAACGCTACAACATAGCGCCCTCCCAAAAAGTCCCCGTCATCGTTCGCAGAAA
>JANLWZ010000058.1:0-1568 GCA_031364865.1 Elusimicrobiota bacterium | reverse complement strand
CTCCGACGTTTTCACCGACCCCGTCATGCGCAAAAAGATGGTGGAAAAGCGCCAGCGCAAAGTCGAAGCCGCCAAAAAAGAACTTTCCAAGCTCTTCCCCGTGAAGGCCGAAGGTCCGGCGGACGCCGAAGTGACGCTCGTGGGATGGGGTTCTACCTACAATCTGATGCTGGCGCTTCAGCGTCGTCTGGCGGAAGAAAACATTACCTCCAACATTCTCATGATTAAAGTGGTCGCGCCTTTCCTTTCGGAAGACGTCGCACAAGTTCTTTCCAAGGCGAAGCGTCCTGTCCTCATCGAGAACAACTTTACGTCCCAGATGGGCCGTCTCATTCGCATGGAGACCGGCTTCAACATCAAAGACCGGATCTTGAAGTATGACGGCGAGCCGTTCCCCGCGAGTCTTGCTTACAACGAACTGAAGAAAATACTTTCTAAAAAAAGCAGTGCGGCTGAGGCGCAGTATGTGCGCGTCGGCGCCACTGTCTAACCCAAGGAGAACCACTCATGTCTGACGTAGCGGTATTTAAATCAGAAGTAAAACCCGATTGGTGCCCAGGCTGCGGTGACTTTGGCGTTCTCAACTGCCTGCAGAAGGCTTGCGCAGATCTCGATCTCAGCCCACATCAAGTGATGGTGGTCTCAGGCATTGGTTGTTCCTCCAACCTGCCGGGATTCTTCAACTCTTATGGTATGCATACCCTTCACGGCCGCTCGCTCGCGGTGGCGCAGGGTACGAAGCTCGGAAATGACGACATGACGGTCATTGCGACCGGCGGCGATGGTGATGGTTACGGTATTGGCGTCGGCCATTTCATCCACGCGATCCGCCGCAACATCGACATGACCTACATCGTCATGAACAATCAAATCTACGGACTCACCACGGGCCAGACCTCTCCGACCACAGAACTCGCGACCAAGACCAAGTCGACCCCGGGCGGAAGTCTCGAACAGCCTCTGAATCCATTGGCTCTCTCGCTCGCCGGTGGAGCGTCCTTTGTGGCGCGCGGATTCTCCGGTGAGCCGATGCATCTGGCGGAACTTTTCAAGCAGGCGATCAAGCATAAAGGTTTCGCGCATATCGACGTCTTCAGCCCCTGCGTGACGTTTAACAAGACCAATACTTATCCGTACTTCAAGCAGCGCGTATACAAGCTTGAAGATGAAAAACATGACACGAAAAACCACGAAGCAGCCATGAAAAAGGCCTACGAATGGGGAAACCGAATTCCCATCGGCGTGTTCTATGCTGTGGAACGATCTACGTACGAAGAAGGCGAAACCGCGATGATGAACGGTCCGCTCACAAAGCAGCCGTTCAAGCAGCTCGATAGCTCGATCCTTCTCGAATTCGTATAAGCCGTTTTTAGGAGGACTCTATGATTACTGTGACCCCGGGAGCAGCCAGCGAAGTGAAGCGGCTTCTAGCCAAGGAAAATAAGCCGGAGATCGGTCTGCGTATCGGTGTACGCGCCGGCGGATGTTCGGGATTTTCCTATGTCCTTGGTTTTGATGCCCCACTGCCGGACGATGAAATTCAAGACATCGATGGGGTGAAAGTCATC
>JANLWZ010000050.1:0-1661 GCA_031364865.1 Elusimicrobiota bacterium | reverse complement strand
GTAAGAACGCCGAGCCCGATTTTTGGATCTTGTTGAGGCTCACGACGTTTACGACTTTGACGCGGATGCCTGCAGCCGAAAGATCTTTAGCGGCTTTAAGGGCTTCGGCCACAGTAGCGCCGGAGGCGATGATCTGCAGGTCGCTTGAGCCTTCGCCGCTCATCACGTAGCTGCCTTCTTCCAGCTTCTTCGCGTAATCTTTGATGGCGGAGCGGTCGAGGTGCGGCACGTTGTGGCGTGTGCAGCGGATATAAATGGGATGACGCGGCGCGCCGTTCTTGATCACGCGTTCGACAATCATGCGGGTAACGTCCGCCGCTTCCTGCGCGTCCGCCGGTTCGTACATCTCAAAGAGATCACCGTTCGGACCGGAAAAATCATCGATCATGCCGGGACTGGAGACGCCCATCTGGCTTTTGCCGTCCGGTCCTACGCCGCAGCCGGAGTGTGTGCCGACGGCTACATAGAAAGAGCCGAAGGCGGCCGCGTGATGCAGTTCATCCGCGGCTTCAAGCAGGAAATTGTCAAAGGTTCCAATAAAAGGAATGAGCCCTTCATAGCCGAGGCCCGCGCATTTGCCGACGGCGTTGCATTCAGCAATACCTTCGGGGAAGTAAGCGCCGAGTGGATTGCTTTTGCCGTGCCGGCGCGTGATCTTTTCCATGTCGAACATCTGGACAGAATCCTGTAAATCCGGAGAGGTCGCCACGATCTCAGGATATTTGCTGGCGAGATAAGCCAGCGCGGCGCCAAAACCAGCGCGCGCACCCGTCGCTTTATCGGTGATCTTGTAAGCGGGATAATTCACCTGCGCAGACTGGCGGATCTCCATCAGCTTCTCGCGTCGTTCGCGTGCCAGGCGAGTGTTGAGCTCATCCACATTGCGTTTCGTGTCTGGCGAAAGAACGCTTTCTTTCAGGAAAGCAGAAAGGACACCCGCATCGACGCTGCCCAGGCGCGCTTCGATGAGCGGCAGTGCGCGCGCCAGCTCTTCGTTGGTAGGCGCCACGCCGTGATACTTGTACTCCCCGGGCTTGTGGCCTTTGTATTCCATGAAGTCGACGCCTTTGCCCTTGATCGTGTCGACGATGACCACGATCGGGCGTCCCACATGATGCGCGTCTTTCTTGGCCTGCAAAAGGGTCTCGCGAAGTTTGGAAATATAGGCGCGGTTCTTCGAGGGTTCGACCGATTCGCCTTCGATCGTGACCACTTTCCAGCCCATGCCGCCAAAAAGGTCTTCAAATTTAATGCTGGAAACGTCCTGGATGCCGGCCGTCTGCTGGGCTTTGTTGCGGTTCAAGATCCAGGTGAGATTGTCCACGCCAAGCAGCGCGGCGTTGGAGGCGGCTTCATAGACCTGGCCCTCTTCCGCTTCCCCGTCACCGATGATGCAAAAGGTGTGATAGTCGAGGCCTTTGTAGCGTGCGGCGAGCGCCATGCCGAGAGATTTCGAGCCTCCCATGCCGAGCGCGCCGGTCGAGCAGTCCACGCCGGGCGTCAGGCCGCGCGTCGTATGGCCCTGAGCAATCGCATCCGGGTCTTGGCGTAAATTCATCAGCTCATCGATCGACCATCCTTTATAACCCGCTTCGACAAAAGCGGTGTAGAGGATGGGAGCAGTGTGACCTTCGCTTAAAACCAGCCGGTCGCGGAATTCC
>JANLWZ010000043.1:0-4842 GCA_031364865.1 Elusimicrobiota bacterium | reverse complement strand
TTGCCCGGTGCGACATAGTCATAGCGAAACATTGTTTCGAGAGTCGTCTCCGCACCACCGGTCCATTGGATTCGGTCTTTCGAAGGCGCTTTATCCTGCGCACCGTTGCTCGTAGTGGCGAGAAGTAAAAACAGCGCGAATTTGAAGGAAGATTTGGTCACTCGATTACGCTCATTCCTGTCTATATAGTTCTAATAGGAGCGCCTGTCGAGGGATATTTCCGGAATTGGTATCATGAGCCTCATGCAAAAAGTCCTCACGGGTCTGGACGTTCTTCTCCAAAAACATCTCACGGATCTCCGCAAGACCAGGGTTGGACTCCTCTGTCATCAGGCCTCTGTGGATGTCAAGCTGCGGCATATTTTCCCCCTTTTGAAGCATCACGGCATCCCCGTCACGACGCTTTTTGCGCCAGAGCATGGCCTTTGGGGCACAGCCCAGGATCAAATCGCTATTGCCACAACAAAACAGGAACGGATCCCCGTCCATAGTCTCTACGGCGACCGACGTGCGCCGACCGAAGAACTTTTGTCGAACATCGATGCGATGGTCTGCGATCTGCAGGACGTTGGCAGCCGCTATTACACGTTTATCTGGACGATGGCGCTTGCCATGCAGGCCTGCGCGAAATTCGGAAAAAAGTTTATTGTTCTGGACCGCCCGAATCCGATCAACGGCGTCACTCTTGAGGGGCCTGTGCTGGATCCGCACTTCGCTTCCTTTGTCGGGCTTTATCCTGTACCGGTGCGTCACGGGATGACCATTGGCGAAATTGCTCTGTGGATCAATGAAGGGCTTGGCGTCGGTGCTGACTTGCGCGTGATCCCGATGAAGGGCTGGAAGCGCTCCATGTATTTTGAGGAAACTGGCCTTCCCTGGGTACTGCCCTCGCCCAACATGCCGACGGTGGAGACCGCGGTCGTCTACCCCGGCACTTGTCTTGTGGAAGGAACACAACTTTCGGAAGGGCGAGGGACGACGCATCCTTTTGAAATGCTCGGCGCTCCCTATATCGATCCCGATGCGCTGCACGTCGCGCTCCAGGCGATGAACCTCCCAGGCGTACTTTTTCGAGCGTGCCGATTCGAACCGACGTTTCATAAATACTGGGGTGAGTCCTGCGGAGGTATCCAGCTTCATGTGACCGACCGCAAGCGCTTCAAACCGTTCCTCGTCATGCTGCAGGTGCTGCAAACCATCCGGGAGCTGTATCCGAACCAGTTTGTCTGGCGGCCGCCGCCGTATGAATACGAAACCGAGAAATTTCCGTTTGATATTCTCTGCGGTACAGACCAGATCCGGAAGATCATGGAATCCGGCCGCGCCGTGACTGAGCTTGAGACGCGCTGGCAGACCTCCTGCACGGGCTTCGCGCAGGAGCGAAAGCCCTTTCTCCTGTATAATTAGCCGCGTTATGACACTCGAAGAACTCGTCGGATCGCGCCTCGTCTTTGGAATTCCCGGAACTACCATTACGCCTGAGATCGTGCGTCATTTTCAGGAGACGCACGCGGGCGGTCTGATCCTTTATCGCATCAATTTTGAATCTCCTGATCAGACCAGAAAACTGATCTCGGATCTGGAGAACGCACTCGGCCGGAAACTGCTCGTCTGTTGTGATCACGAAGGCGGACGCGTCATCATGTTCAGCGATGGCGTCACGGTATTCCCTTCCAGCCAGGCGATCGGAAAGACCGGCAATACCCAGTTCGCACGCTTCCAGGGCGAACAAGAAGGCCGCGAGCTCCGGCGTATGGGAATCGATGTCAATTTTGCTCCAGACCTTGATGTGTTAACGGAGGCGTATAGCCCGAACATTGGTATTCGCTCTTACGGTCAGGATGCGGAGCTGGTAGCCAAAATGGGCGCCGCCCGGATCTCCGCCATGCAGGTCGAAGGGCTGTCGGCTTGCGCAAAACACTTTCCTGGATTAGGTCCGGCCACGCTAGACCCTCACCTCAATTTACCGACGATTAATACCACATGGCAGGAAATAGAAAAATTGCATGCTATTCCGTTCTCTCGGGCCATGCGGACGGCCGTGCACTCCATCATGACGTCACACCCGCTTTATCCGCAGCTCGACCCGACGCCCAAGACACCGGCAACGTTCTCGCGGAAGATTGTTTATGACTATTTGCGCAAAGGCACAGGCTACAAAGGCGTGATTTTCTCCGATGATCTGGAGATGGGGGCCATCACGGAATTGTGCGGCATCGGTGAAGCCGCGGTGAAGACCGTGGCGGCCGGGCATGACATGATTCTGGTTTGTCACGACTTGAAAGCGGAGATGGCCGCCTATCGCGCTCTCGTAGACGCTTACCAGACGAACCGGCTTCTCAAGAATGAGCTGGAAGAAAGCGTCCAAAGAATCGAAAGCCTCAAGGCGAAGCGCACCGAACGTTTTGCGGGTCAACCCGCCACCGAGCTGCGCGCGCAAAAAGAAAAGAAGGATGCGCTTGAGATCGTCCGTCAGATCACGGATCTCTCCGTAACGGTGCTGCATCACGGCCAGGCGCCGGGAACAGCGTCAAGTACGGCCGTCATCTTTCCTCGACTGTCACAGCTGGCGGACCACCATATCATGGTCGAGCGCGAACAGCTGCAGGAACAGACATGGCTTACAAAGCTGCTGGAAGAATCGGTTGGCCTCAAAAACGCGAAACTGGCTTTTTATGACATCAAGACGTCCCCCAGCGACATCGCACCGATCATGAGTTCCATCGCAGGCTCCGAACAAGCCATCTTCTTCCTTTTTGACGCGCATATGTATCCGGCACAGAAACAGCTCCTGGATGAGCTGCAAAAATCGTTTAAACGCCTGAGTGTCGTGCCCTTGCGTGACGTCTATGATGTCGAGTACATCCAGGAAGGCGTGCTCTGCGTGACCAATTACGGCTTCCGCATCTGTGACATCGATTCCGTGATCCGCAAACTTTTCGCTTTCTCCCCCGTCTCCACGCAATAAGCCATGACTACGCCAATCCACATTGGCGTCGATAACGGCGGCACCTGGATCCGATTCCGCGCTACCTCCTCCTCCGGCAAAGTCCTGTGGACGCGTAAAAAACCCAGCCCCAGCCTTGAGGGACTCTCCGCCTTTCTTCGCAGAGAGCTCTGCGACTTTCGCGAGCGCACACTATCGTTGACCATCGGCTCGAAAGGCTATTGGAAACGCGCCAGGCAGAAAGAGCTGAAGCATGCCTTGCGGGGATTGGCGAGGGAGATCGTCGTCATGTCAGATGTGGAGGTGACGTGGCTGGAGCACTTTAAGCCAGGATCAGCAGGCATTATTTTGATTTCAGGAACCGGTTCCATCGCTTACGGCCGGAATAAACAAGGAGCCTTTGCTCGAGCTGGAGGGTTGGGTCCACAGAAAGGCGATGAAGGTTCGGGCTTCTGGATCGGTAAGGCATGGCTCAAGAAAAAACACGTGAAGCCTCAGGATGTTCGACGTGTTGCGTCGGTTGTGCCGATAGTCATTCGGCGCGCGCGAGCGGGGGATGCGCGCGCCAAGACAATCCTGTTGGCGGCGCAACACCATTTACTGCACCTGATTCATTCCGTTCGCCGCCGCCTGGCGCTGTCGAACCCCGTGGCCGTCGCGCTGCATGGCAGCGTATTAGGGAATCGTTGGTTTCGTGATGGGTTGAAGAGGCTCGCTCGAAGGAGCGGCTTCACAGGTATAATGAGCCATGGTTCTCGCTGAAGCGACAGCCCTTCCCCGCGGAAAATCTCTTCCGGATTACCTCACCACAGGCCTCAAGCTACTCATCATCGGCATTAACCCTGGTACTTATTCCGCACAGGTGGGCCATTACTATGCGAGACCCGGAAATCTTTTCTGGTGGGCGCTCTCGAATTCAGGCCTGGTGCCGCATCCCGTGGGACCGAAAGAGGATGCGACGCTTTTGCAGTACGGTATCGGACTCACCGACATCGTCAAGCGGCCAACGAACAGCTCCGGCGATCTGCGTCAGTCAGAATTTGACCGCGGTGCGCGTCTGACGTCGAAGAAAATCGAAACGTACGCTCCTAAGATTGCCTGCTTTGTGGGATTATTGGGCGCTACCGCGTTTGTGGGTCGTCAAGTGTCGATTGGGTGTCAGCCGGAAAAGATCGGGAGTACCACTCTCTATGCCATTCCATCGCCCAGCCGACGCAATGCTCACTATGGACAGGATGCTGTTCTACAGCACTTCAAAGATCTTGCCGACTTCGTCAGGAACGCTTCTTAACTAAAAAGTAAAGCTTCCCCTTATTCCACATCTTTGAGGCGAACGCGAGCGCCTCGTTCCCGCTTCCCGCAAAGATATCGACACGTCCCGGCCCTTGAATCGCTCCCCCTTCGTCCTGATTCACCATAAAGCGTCCAAGCGGTTTTTCCCCTCCCACCTCGATCCAGGCGAGCGCGCCTTTGGGAAAGATTTTGGGATCGGTCGCGATCGACCGTCCGGGTGTCAAAGGCACATGGATATTGCCGAAGGCGTAGGCGGCGGACGTGCTCGTATCCAAGCGAAAGAAGATGTAGCGCTCATTGACGTTCATCACCTGCTGGCGGCTTTTGGGATTGTTGTTCAGGTACTCACGAAGTTTTTCCCGGGAAAACTTGTTCTTCGGTATTTTCCCAGTGGCGATCAGGTATTGACCGACCGATCGAAAGCGTTTACCGTTATCACCGTCATAGCGGATGCGCCGTAAATTGCCGTCCCCAAAATCGAGCCAGCCGGAGCCTTCAATCTGCATGTCGAGCACATCAAAAGGGTCTTTGGCCCACGCCAGCATCCGGGGTTACAAGACCGTCGACGCCTCGGCCATCAGCGTGGAAACGCTGAACGGCAC
>JANLWZ010000108.1:0-2431 GCA_031364865.1 Elusimicrobiota bacterium | reverse complement strand
CTCGCGAATATTTTGACCTCGAACTTTTGGATCTTCCGCTTACCGATCACATGCGCTTGCGGCAAGCGTATGAAGGATTTGTGAGCAACCCGCAAAGGACTGACGGATGGTCCGAGTTCTATGTCCAATTGGCCTATCCATCAACGCCCCCAGATGCACTTCACCCGTGGAGCCTCAGCAAATCCGGCGAGCTCTACAGCGCGGAGAGAAGCAAACAAAAGGTTCGCCTCGCACTCGAAGCCTTTCCACCTGCCTTGTGGAAAGCCAATGAGCTGGCAATCTGGGAAGGGAATCAGGCGGTGACCAAGATTGCACGCCTGCGTGAGAATATTTCTACTTCCGCCGTTCAGACTACGGAAGCCGCCGCCGCGCAGAAACGACCCAGCTTGCTGAAACGCGACAACATCAATCCTGAGAGCTATACTATCCAAGCCCCAAGAAAAAGCGATTCCGAAAAACGGAAGAACCCCCACGGATGGTCGGACGGTGAAAAGCCACCGCACATGCGGGCCAACATACCTCCTGCCGCCGCGCCAACGACCTTCTATCTCTGGAAGCAGGCGCTGAGCCGATCGCTGGATCAAATCTCTCAGGCTCCTGCGCAAGCGGCCAATCCTGCGAGACTATCGCATGTCCTGCACATTGCACACTATTATTTCAGCTACTGGATCGGTCTTAGTCCAGCTCCCCATGACATACCCGACCGCATGCCGACCGATGAGCAGCTCTCTGAACTGGCGGATTTTTATCGCAACGAATGGGCTGTTCGCGGCTTTCGAGACATTGCCGGGCATGTGAATCCTGATTTCGTTTTGTTAAACGCTGATGAATTCAACACCTTTAAACTCCGTGAAAGTGAGCGGCGCATCCAACGACTTCTGGGTGGAACAATCTCCGAGAGACTCCTGGGGCTGTGGACCTCCGGTGTGCGCGTAGCAAGTCATATCGCTCATGCGGGACTTCATGTGGAGGATGACTCGGCTGATATGTTCGACTTAGAGGTTTTTTTGATTCCTAACGTGCAGCAGTTTAACTCCCTGCTTTTGAGCTGGCGAGAGCGGCAGGACCCAGACGTTGAAGCAGAAAAGATGGTGGCCACGGCGCAGCCTTCCGGCCAAATTCCGCTCAGCTTCCAGGAAGCTATGTATTGGGGTCTTCTGGCACAAATCAATCCATCCCTGTACTACAAAGTCTATGCGGGTTACGACGGCGTTTCTTCTGAGCTGAATGTCACTGCTGCACTGGTACAGGAGGAGGGAGGCTCCGCCGCGATGGCACGAAAGATTTTGAGGCGGATGTTGATGAAACGCCTGGATAAAACCGCATCAGGCAGAGTGGAAGAAATCTCGAGGTCAGCCGAAGAATGCGAGCTCATAGAGAATCTGCTGGCAGACGCTCTTTCACTGAGCGCCATGGATTGGGAAGCTCGTGAAGTGACCCCACCCTGGATGGATAAAGATAATTTCCAGACGGCCGACGGGACTCCTTTCGTCTTTGTTCCGATGCGTCGAGAAGCAATGCGACATTACCGCGAGCCCATCCTGGAGATGCTGCGGATGCAGGGCTCAGGCGATTCGGTAGAACTGCGGCGACGCATGGAAGAATCGCTCTTTGAACTTTTTCCGAACCTCAAAATGAAACTTGCAAAGAAAAAGCACAGCGCCGAGCCGGCTGAAAACGTAACGAACCCTGCCGCCGCGCCGGAAAGAGATCTTCATACGATGGAAGAAAGGTTCAAAGGCGATTCCGTTCAAGTGCATCTCCTTCCGTCGGCACGAATCGTAAATTCTTGGGAATTGCCTCAAGCTCCCTGGACGATGGACGGAGTAAGACCCGCAGAGGATCGTCGCCTATACACGTTCGGCGCGATGCCACGACTCACGTTGCAGTTCCCGATTGAGGAATGTCCATTACTGTCAAAAGATCAAACTCGATATTTCTCCGATGGTGTCCGCTTAGGATATGTGAAGGAGATCGCTCACCCTGTAGCGATTAAGATTTTGAAGAATGGCGACACTGTCTCGTGGATACAAAGGGAACTTTTTCTGGCACAAGCATTGGACCATGCGGGAACAAACCCTGAGATTTATGGACTGATCCAGTTAGCGGACGGTCAATTTGCTTATGCAATGCAGCCTCTGCGTCTGCGCAGCAGTGATATTCCTGATGACCTGTCTGCAGAACGCATTGGATTGAATCAGCGAACGGAACGCATGGGCCTGCGCTTGCAGCCGCTGGCTTCTCTGGGACTGTCGGTTACGAATGAACTGGTAGGGTTTGATGCTGGAGATTCTCTCATCCTGGATCCAACTCAGTTCAAAGCCTATGTCGAGAAATGGTCGCAAGAAACCACCGCCGCCGCGCCAAAAAATCCTTTCCGCGGTCCGGGTGGAGACTCGGTGCTAGGCGAACCGGACGAAATGTTGGAACG
>JANLWZ010000001.1:0-6721 GCA_031364865.1 Elusimicrobiota bacterium | reverse complement strand
GCCGCTCCAGGCCGCGCAGCACTTGTGAGCACATCATCACGTCCAGCCGCGCGATAAGAAATACGTGCTGCGTGACGATGGCGTGGTGCGGCAGATGCATGCCGTGGTCCGGGATCCTGCCAAGACGCGTTTGCTGCGCAGCCGCAAAGAGGAGCCGCATAAAGTCCGCACACGCGCGGGCACGGGACCTGTTTATCAGACGACGCTTCTGGCCAAAATCTTTGGCCTCATGGCGATCAAAGCGGCCACCCTCGACCCCTGTGGGGTGGGGATTGAGATGGAGTCCGAAAAGCCTGGGTGGTGCGATGCGCTCAACGGTTTACCGGGGCTGCTCGGTTCTTCCCTCAACGAATCTTTAGAACTCAGGCGTTGGGTCAGGTTCACTCAGCGCGTGCTCCCGGAATGCCTGCCCGACAATGGCTCACTCGAATTGGCTGAAGAAACAGCGGAACTTGTGCAGTCGGTGCGCGAAGCGCTCGCTATCTCCCACCACGATGATTTCTTTCGTACGTGGGATACGCTGGCCTCCCTCCGGGAACGTTTTCGCCAGAAAACGTGGATGGGCGTGAACGGCGAAGAGAAATCTTTGTCGCGAAAAGACCTCGAGGCGTTCCTGAGCGCGGCAGAAAAGGTTTTATCGCATGGACTAGCCAAGGCGGCCATAACAGGAGGTCTTTGCTCTACTTACTTCATCAACGAAGTGACGGAGTTTGAAAAACTACCTTTGGCGGAACACTCCGAAGACTCGGAGTCTCTGCCCGTGCAGTACGTGCGCGCCCTTTGTTTTAAGCAGAAGCCTCTCAGTGCTTTTCTGGAGGGCCCTATGCATGCCTTGCGCGTCTTCAACAGCCAGACAGAAGCCAGAAAGATGTATCAGGCCGTGAAATCCTCCGAGCTTTATGACCGTAAACTCAAGATGTACAAGTTGAACGTTCCTCTCACCGATGAAACTTTTGAAATCGGCCGCAATAAAATATTCACCCCCGGATGGCTGGAAAACGAATCCATTTTCCTGCACATGCACTATAAGTTTCTCTTCGAGATATTGCGCGCAGGCCTGGCCGCCGAATATTTTGAAGAAATGAAGCACGGCATCGTGGCCTTCATGGATCCTGAGATCTACGGACGTTCCACGGCCGAGAATTCCTCGTTTATCGCCTCCAGCAGCTTTCCCGACGCGCGCCTGCATGGCACAGGCTTTGTAGCGCGGCTCTCGGGCTCTACCGTCGAATGGCTGAGCATGGTCCTGCATATGGGGCTGGGCGCGGAACCTTTTAAAGTCGTAGCCGGTGAGCTGCGCTTTGAGCCCGTGCCGACGGTTGCGGGCTGGCTTTTTTCCAGCCGCGCCACAGTAGATTTTGAAAAAGGAACCTTTGGTTTCCGGCTATTCGGGAAGACCTGGATCATCTATCACAACCCAAAACGACAAGATACCTTTGGCCCGCGCGGGATGACGGTCGCTCGCTTTACTCTCCAGATGGCCGACGGTAAAACGGTGCAGCACGAAGGTGAATTTCTGCCGGCTGAGCTGGCCCGTGCGCTGCGTGACGGCAAGATGAAGCGCGTCGATATCGAGCTCTCCTGATGCGCTGCCTCCGATCCGCGATCGTGTTTTTGAGTCTTGTCACTCCTGCCTTCTGCGACTCTCGACAGGAGATGATCGTCGTGCAGCCGCTGACGCGGCAGGCCGGTACTGAATGGAATACCTTTATCCGCGTGGCGGACTTTAGCGGAACTAGCTTTGTGCCGCTCGTCCAGATTGCCGCGCTCTTGAACGGTCGCCTGGAACCCAAGCAGCCGTCCGAACAGGTGCGCCTGTCGCTGCGCGGACACACGTTGAAGTTTTCCGCGGATTCACCGAAAGTCTTGCTTGGCGGGAAAGAAACTCAGTTGGAAAAGCCAACGGTAAAAAACGCAGAAGGCTTCTGGGTGCCTTTCAGCTTTTTTTCTTCCGACTCTTTCTCCAAAGTCGCCAAAACCAGTCTTCAATGGCCGCCGAAAGAAAAAGCGCTCGTCAAACCGGCCGCTGTTGCACCGGCCGCTGCAGCACCGGCTGCCAGAAAACCGATCTCCGAGCGGGCCGCGCGGCATTCCAATGCGCTCAAGCGCATCACGATCGATCCAGGTCACGGCGGCAAAGATCCCGGCGCCACCGGGCCGCGCGGCATCATGGAAAAAGATGTCAGCCTGCGTTTTGCTCTGGACCTGGCGGAATTGCTGCGTGAAACGTATGGCTATGAAGTGCTCCTCACCAGAATGGAAGACGCGTTTGTGCCGCTCGAAGAACGCGCACGCCTTGCCAATAAACATCGCGCGGACCTTTTTATTTCGCTGCATTGCAACGCGTCCGCCTCGCCGCGCCAAAAAGGATTTGAAGTCTACTTTCTTTCCGAGAAAGCGTCTGACCCGCACGCCGACTCTGTAGCACGGCTTGAAAATGCCGTCCTTGCTCTCGAAGGAAAAGAGGTGCCGTCGCCGAATCGCGTGAAGCAGGTGCTGCGGTCTCTGGAAGTCACCGCGAACATCAACGAAGCTTCCACGGCAGGCGCCTTGGTGGAACGGCATTTGTCTGACCGGCTTTCTGAGCCGTCTCTCGGTGTAAAGCAGGCCGCCTTCTACGTACTGCGCGGCGCCGAGATGCCGTCCGTGCTCGTTGAAATGGCGTTTATTTCTAATCGCGAAGAAGAGCGCATGCTGCAGTCGGCTTCGTTCCGCAAAAAAATGGTGGAAGGCATCGCCGCCGGTGTTGCCGCGTACGATCTGCGCAAGCAAAAGGAGCGCTCATGAGCCCCGTATCCTTAAATATGAGCCGTGAGTGGCCTATCGGTTTGTTTGATTCCGGCGTAGGCGGTCTGACTGTTTTGCGGGAACTCATGCGTCAGTTGCCGGGCGAATCTACGGTCTATTTTGGCGATACAGCACGCGTTCCCTATGGTTCCAAGTCCCGGGACGTGATCACACGTTTCTCTCTAGAAATAGCGCAGTTTCTGCTTCAGGAAAAAGTGAAAATGATCGTGGTAGCCTGTAATACGGCCAGCGCTTTTGCCTTGCCGACATTGCGCTCGCGTTTTGACGTTCCTGTGATCGGAGTGATCGAGCCGGGCGCGCAGGCCGCGCTGGCCGCGACGAAGTCTTTACGTGTTGGCGTGATCGGCACAGAAGGCACCATCGAAAGCCAGGCTTACACGGATGCGATCCATCAGCGAAAAAAAGAAGTCAGCATTTTCGGCCAGGCATGTCCGCTGATCGTTCCGCTCGTCGAAGAAGGCTGGCTGGAGAAACCCGTCGCGTTGGAAATTGTCAAAGAATATTTGAATCCGCTGCTCACGCACAACATCGATACGATGGTCTTAGGGTGTACGCATTACCCACTTTTAAAGAATTTGATCGCACAAGTCGCTGGTCCCAAGGTGAAGCTCATTGATTCGGCCGAAGAAACGGCGCGGACCGTAGGTCGGGAGCTCCAGCGCCTGAATTTGGGAGTACAAGGCGGATCTGTGGTCCGACGGTACTTCGTCAGCGACGCCCCTGATAAATTTGAGAAGGTCGGAGAGCGCTTTTTAGGACAAGTTTTGCCGGGTGTCCGCCGTGTGGATATCAGCCAATGGCTATGACCCGGTACCAGGTTATCGTCGAGGATCGCTTCTCCAGCGCCCATGCGCTTCGGCACTACCATGGAAAGACCGAACCTCTGCACGGACATAACTACAGAGTGCAGGTCGTGGTGGAGGGAAAAAGGCTCCAAAACAAGGTAAAATATGTCACGGATTTCGTTGCTTTACGCAAAGCTTTACGGGCAACGGTTGAAAGACTCGATTACGGCAATCTCAATGAAGTGCCGCCCTTCACCAAGGAAAATCCCAGCGCGGAAAATTTAGCTCTATATATCAGCCAGGAATTGAAGCGGCACTGGCGCGAATCAGGCGTCAAACTTGCTTCTGTGACGGTCTGGGAGACGCCTGAAGCAGCTGCCCGGGTTATTTTGTGAGTACCGCACAGGCCGTAGCCATAGATTTAGAAGCACGGATCCTTGACACATTTGTCAGTCGTCAGGGCGAGGGACTCTGTGTGGGCGATCCCCAGACCTTCGTCCGATTCGGTGGCTGCAATATCGTCTGCGATTACTGTGATACGCCGGAAAGCATCCCCGCAGGCTCAGGCCAGGTGATCGGCGAGCAGAGCCTTCTGGAACGGATCGCGGCTCTGGATCCGGAGCACAGGACAAAAGCCGTATCGCTGACCGGCGGAGAGCCTCTGCTGCATGTAGGATTTTTGGAACGTCTCATTCCTGATCTCCGCAAAGAAGGACGCAAAATCTATTTAGAGACCAACGGCACCTTGCCCCGGGCGTTGGAACGAGTCGTCGAGGGGTGTGACTGGATCGCGATGGACTTTAAACCGAAAAGCGCGGTCGGCCGCGAGTTATGGGAGGCACATAGATGGTTTCTCAAAACGGGCGCAAACAAAATCTTCATCAAAATGGTACTCACCGGAAGAACGAGGGTCGAGGAGCTGCTGCACGCCGTGGATTTGATCAGTGGCGTGCGGCCAGAAATACCTCTGGTCCTTCAACCGGTCACACCGTGGGGACACGCGCGAGCCATTCCACTGGATCGACTAGCCTCCTGGTGGTCGCTGGCGAGCCAGCGTCTTTCCGACGTGCGAGTTCTGCCTCAAATACACCGGCTGTGGGAGATACCGTAACCAAGAATCTATTTATTGCAGGTACCCAGGGTGTGGGCAAAACCATGCTGCTCCGGGAAGTCTCTCTCCCCAAACGCCACCGCATTGGCGGTTTCTACACCGAACATATCCTTGCCGGCCGCATCCGCAAAGGTTTCCTCATGCGCACATTTGATGGCCAGGAACGCGTCTTGGCGAGTAAAGGCATGAAGAGCAACCATCGGCTCGGCAAATACGGCGTCGATATCAACGCGCTTGAGAACGTCGGCATTCCGGCGCTTAAGCTCGCCATGATGACCAAAGATCTCGTCGTGATCGACGAAATCGGTTCTATGGAAATGATGTCAGAGCGCTTTCGCCAGACACTTCTGGAATGTCTCACGTCCACGAAGCCCGTGCTCGCTACGATCCGTGTGGAATCCCAGCCCTTCTCCGATCAGGTGAAGAAGCTTTCCGATACGGAGACCATCATTCTCACGAAGGCGAACTACTCGCAGGTCAAGCAGCAAGTCCGTAAGTGGCTTGACGCACACCTCTAATCCACCGACTGTTGTTTTAAGACCCAAAGAAGAGGGCCGCTTAAAAGCGGGACATCTCTGGGCTTTCTCCAATGAAATCGAAAAGCGTCCAGAGAATGCCTCGGCGGGCATGATCGCGGACCTTCTGCATGCGAAATCCGGCTTTTTAGGGCGCGGATTCTACCATCCTCATTCGCTGATCGCCTTTCGCATCCTATCGACGCAGAAAGACGACATCACACCCTCCTTTTTTGAAAAGCGTTTTGCTGAGGCACTCGCTTGGCGCGAAAAACTCTATCCCAACACGAATGCCTATCGCCTGATCTTCGGTGAAGGGGACAAACTGTCCGGTCTTATAGTGGATCGTTTCGGTGACTGCGTCGTGGTCCAGGCCATCGCGGCAGGAATCGAGCAGTGCCGCGAGATGATCGTTCAAGCGCTGAAGAATGTGCTGAATCCCGAGGCGATCGTCTGGCGGACCGATTCCTCGCTCCGAGAACTCGAAGGACTGTCGGTAGAACCGCCAAAAATTCTTCACGGCACACTGTCCGGTAAAATTCAAATCCAGATGGAAAACGGGACGTTCTGGGTCGATCCCGTCACGGGACAGAAGACCGGATTTTATTTTGATCAGCGCGATAACCGGCAGGCACTGGCCGCCCTCTGCAAAGGCAAACGTGTGCTGGATGCGTTCTGCTATTCCGGTGGTTTTGGCATTGCGGCTGGCCTGGCAGGCGCCAAAGAAGTGGTTTTTGTCGACAGTGCGCACGCGGCCCTCGAACTTGCGCAGGAAAACGCAGAGTTGAATGGGTTGGCTGAGAGGTCGACGTGCGTTGAAGGCGATGCCCTGGCGCTGCTTGCTCGTGAAAACCCCGGTGGACCCTTTGATGTCATTGCGATCGACCCGCCGGCTTATGCGCGCTCCAAGAAGCATCTGCCCGCCGCGCTTAAAGCCTACGAAAAACTGAACTCGCTCGCGATGAAGGCTCTGCCGCGCGGCGGTCTGCTGGCGACATCCTCCTGTTCGCATCACGTTCCAAGAGAACTTTTCCTCGAAATGCTGCGCCATTCCGCCAAGAAAGCCGAACGCCAGGTGAAGCTCATCGAGCTGCGTTCCCAGGCGAAAGATCACCCTGTTCTGCTCGCCATGCCGGAGACAGAATATTTGAAATTTGCCATACTACAGATCCTCTGATGTTTAAGAAGATTCAGCACATCCACTTCGTCGGTATCGGCGGCTCCGGCATGTCTGGAATCGCTGAGGTTTTAGTGACGCTGGGTTACAAGGTCTCCGGTTCCGATTTAAAGGCCACTCCAGTGACCGATCGGCTCGAAAAACTGGGTGTCCGCATCGCCATCGGCCACCGGCCGCAGAATATTGAAGGCGCTCACGTGGTGGTCACCTCCACAGCTGTTTCTTCCCAAAATCCTGAAGTGATGGCTGCTAAAACCAAGAGTATCCCGGTCATTCCGCGCATCGAAATGCTCGCGGAGATTGCCCGGCTTAAATACACGATTGC
>JANLWZ010000406.1:0-7741 GCA_031364865.1 Elusimicrobiota bacterium | reverse complement strand
ACCATGTTCACGGGACCCCAAGTCAACCGAGGATGGATCATAGTGTTCGCGAAGGGGGAAGACGGCAGCGTGATTGATTTGCTGACAGGAAAGCCTCCCGTCTGGTCGCGCGCGGACTTTTCTCCACAGCGCTATTCCACTATGCGTTGGGCCAAGTTCTATTTCGCGTCACTTCATCAGTACTACAACTTGATGTATAAGCATCTGGCAGTTTTCTACGGCAGGCGCTGGATGCGGGAACATCCCGATCGGCCTCTGGCCTATGTGAAGATCATCAACATGTGGAAGCCTACGCTTCCGATGTACAACACGATTCGGTACAAACCTTGGATCTTAGGTGAGGTTTGGCTGAAAACACCATCAAAAAAAGGGGACTCACCATGAATAATGAAAAATCCAGAGACGTCACGTTGTTTCTGCTCCGAGTGGTCGCAGGACTCTTGTTCCTGCAGGCAGGCGGCATGAAGCTTTTGGACTGGTTCGGCGGCGTGCCGGCGCAATTTGGCGGCCATCCGCAAATGTGGACATTGGTGTGGATCGGCGGCGCTTTGGAGCTTGTGGGCGGAACAGCTGTCTTCATCGGCCTTTTCACGCGCCCTGTGGCTTTCATACTTTCGGGTGAGATGGCGGTGGCTTACTTCAAGTTCCATCAGCCGAGTGGTTTTTGGCCGATACAAAATCACGGCGAACCGGCAGTCCTCTTATGCTTTATTTTCCTGCTACTGGCTGCCTACGGTGGCGGGCGATGGAGCGTGGATGCCTATCTCCAGCGGAGAAAACAAAACCCCTAGTGGGCGGCGCCGCTCTTAATAAAGTTCTGGTAATCCTCTTCCGACATTAAGGAATTAATGTCGGAAGGGTTGGTGACTTCCAGCGCGTAGATCCAACCGTTGTCGTAAGGGGATTTGTTGATGAGTCCAGGGTCTCCTTCGAGAGCCGTGTTCGCTTTGGAGATCGTGCCGGAGATGGGGGCGTAAATGCTGAAAGCGGCTTTCACGGATTCGAGTGTCGTGGCTTCCTCTCCGGCTTTCAGCGCCTTGCCGACTTTGGGCACTTCGACGTAAACAACGTCCGTCACTTCTTTCTGCGCGTGATCCGAGATGCCGATATACGCGGTATTCCCTTCTAAACGAATCCATTCATGGCTTTTGGTGTAGCGTCGATTGCTCACAGTAGTGTCCCCTTTTATTTTTTATAAAACGGCAGCGCAACAACTTTCGCAGGTATGCGTTTGCTATGGAGTTCCACTTCTAAAGCTGTTCCCATCACGTTCCAGGAGGCTGGCGCGTAGGCCAGTCCAATACCCTTCTGCATGGAGGGTGAAAAGGTTCCGCTGGTCGTCATGCCCCAGGGTTCTCCCTGCTTGATCACCTTGGTGCCCTGCCGAGGAACGCCGCGCTCGAGAAGAACGTAAGCCAGAAGCTGATCTTTGAGGCCACCCAGTTTTTGCTTTTCGAGCGCTTGTCGGCCGATAAAATCACCCTTGCCCCATTTCACGGCCCATTCCATATTGGCTTCCAGAGACGTGCGGTCTTCCGTAAGCTCGTGTCCGTAGAGCGGATAGCCTGCTTCCAGGCGCAGTGTATCGCGCGCGCCAAGGCCGCAGGCTTTGAGTCCTTTAGAGGCGCCCGCTTCTATCATCTGCTTCCATAGGGCCACGATGGAACGTGCCGGGCCAAAAAATTCTGCGCCATCTTCACCCGTATAACCTGTCCGGCATCCCCAGAGCGTATCGTTGGGCGCGCCACCCTGGATCTGCTGAAAGGCAAAACGCGGCAGCTCCGCAATGCCCGCGATGGCATCCTTTATAACCTCCAGCGCGCGGGGCCCTTGGATGGCAAAGCCCGCGCGGTTCGTGAGATCCGTGACAACGACTTGATCGTTGGCATGATTCATGAGCCATGCCAGATCTTTTTCATGCGTCGCACCGTTCACGATCATCAAATAGCGCTTCGAGTCCTTCAGTCCGTAAACAAAAACGTCATCGATCACGCCGCCGGTCGGCAGGCACATGTGACCATAAGTGCCGAGACCTCTTTCGGCCGTGCGTGTAAGATCGCCCGTGATCAGGTTTTGAATAAAGGCAAAAGCCCCGTCGCCTTCGATCATGATCTGTCCCATGTGGGAAATATCAAACATGCCGGCGGCCTGGCGGACGGCATGGTGTTCGTCCATGATGCTGGTGTACTGGACGGGCAGTTCCCAGCCGTAGAAATCAATCAGCCTGGCGCCGGAGCGCTCATGCCATTCATGCAGGGGGGAACGTTTAAGCGTTGTGGAGTTCATCGGCAAAATAGGAGCTTCGCACGAGCGGCCCTGAGGCAACGCGGGCAAACCCAAGGGCGTAAGCTTTTTCCTTCCAGTAATTAAATTCTTCAACCGGCACAAACTTCTGGATATCGAGATGCTTCGTGGAAGGCTGCAGGTATTGCCCCATAGTCAGGTAATCACACTCGACCGAGCGCAAATCCTGCAGCGATTGAAAGATTTCATCATGCGTCTCGCCCAGCCCGAGCATAATCCCAGATTTGGTCGTGTGGTCTTTGGCGTGCTGAAGGACTGCCAGAGAGCGCCGATAGGTGGCTTTGGATCTGACGCGCGGGGTCAGGCGTTCCACGGTTTCCAGATTGTGATTAAAGATGTCCGGCTGCGCGGTCAGCACGGTATCAATGGCAGCCATGTCGCCCAGGAAATCAGAGGTCAGGACTTCGATGACGGTGGTGGGGGATGCGACGCGGACTTCGGTGATGCATTCGGCGAAGATCTGCGCGCCGCCATCTTTTAAATCGTCCCTCGCTACCGCGGTGATCACCGCATGCTTCAGCTGCAGGGCTTGAACGGCCTGCGCTAGTCGCTTGGGTTCGGAGGAATCCACAGCGCTTTCTGGGTTACCGGCTTTCACAGCACAAAAACCACAGTGACGCGTGCAGAGACCGCCCAGGATCATAAAAGCGAGGCTGCCGCGCGAAAAGCATTCGCCGCGGTTCGGGCATTTGCCGCTGACACAGATCGTATTGAGTTGTTTTGCTTCCAGAACGTCATTCACGCGATTGAAAATGGGGCCAGCAGGTATCTGGCGTTTATATTCCTTGGGCAAAGGATGTTGAACTCGGCGGTCCAAAGTCGCAAGTCCAATGTCCAAAGTCATGGTTGTTGACCTTGGACTTTAGACTTTGGACGCCTTTCTATTGATCGTTTCATCGCTTCCTGAAAGCCTTCGGAGAGCGTCGGATGGGCAAAAACGGTATCGGCAATGTCCGCCGTGGTGAAGCCGGCTCGCAGGGCAAGAGCGACCAGATGGATCAACTCCGTCGCCTGCGGTCCAATGATCATCGCGCCAAGGAGTTTTTTAGAGTCTGCATCCGACAGGATCATCCAGAACCCTTCGGAATCATTGTCGACAAGCGCTTTGGAGCTTGCGGCAAAGTGATAACGGTCGATGCGTGTTTTGTGTCCGGCCGCCTGCGCTTCTGCTTCTGAGAGTCCGACCGCGGCAATCTCCGGCCAGGTGTAGACGACACGAGGGATAAGCGGGTAGTGCAGGGGAGCTTTTTTCTCTCCCGTAAAATGTGCCACGGCCATCTCAGCTTCCTTGGTCGCCGTGTGTGCCAACGGCAGTGGGCTCACAAGATCGCCGATCGCATAAATAGAAGGCACCGAGGTTTGAAAGTTAGCGTTTATCGAGATACGGTTGCCGGACATCGAGATGCCGGCCGCCGCGAGATTGAGCGCCGCATGATTGGGGCGGCGGCCGACCGCCAGCAGCAGAGCATTCACTTCCACGGTTTCTCCGTTGGAGCAGGACACCAGCAGTTTTCTTTCACCCGCCGACACGACTGTTTTCACTTCCGTTCCAGTCCAGACGCTGATGCCGCGCTTGGTCAATGAGCGCTGCAGCACTGGCGCCGCGGAAGAAAACTCCGCTTGCGTCGCCAGAAGCGAGGATTCTTTTTCAATCAGGGTGACTTTAGATCCCAGCCCCTGAAAGGCGCAGGCGAGTTCCGCTCCTATGTATCCGCCTCCAACGACCACCAGATGAGCCGGCAGATAGTCGATCGAGAAAATAGTATCGCTCGTGAAAATAGCCGGGTGTTTAGGAAACGCCTCAGGAAAAATCGGTGTGGATCCTGTCGCGAGAATAATGACGTCGGCGGTGAGCCTACCTGCCTGAGGGGGAGAGACTTCAACAGCGTTGGGTGACACGAGTTTCGCCGTTCCATTCACCAGCTTAATGTTGGCGGATTTGGCCGCCTGTTCCATACGCTGGCGGAGCGTCGCGAGCACCGCATCCTTTTGTTCCAGCAGTTTATGGATTTCCGTCACCGGCTCGGTCGCATGCTTGGCCTGTGAGAGGAAAAATTTAGAGGGAATACAGCCGCGGTGCAGGCAGGTTCCTCCGAGGGGTGTGGGATCAACGAGCGTTACGGACAAGCCTTTTTGCGAGGCTTCCAGCGCTGCGGCGTAACCGCCAGGACCACCACCAAGAATAAGGACGGATTTGATTTCCATAAGAAGGCACCGAATTATACAAACGGCGCCCTCCCATAGAAATCTTGCTGTCTAGCGCTTCAGCGCGACTTTATGGAAGCCGTTCCAGGAATACGGGGCTTGCGCATTGTTGGACGAAGCGTAGGCGAAGCGCGGGTTGAGTGACGATTTAGGACGATCGATACTGTACGTCATGATCAGGGCGAATGCGAGGATGACATACACACTGTTGAGCAGTTCTTTCAGTTTTTGGGCGTAGTAAGCGCTGCGAGGTGCCGTGCGACGATCAAGCTGCAAACGCCTGTCCTGCACTTCCTTGATGATCGAATCGGCATTGGGGTATTGGCTGGCTGTTGTCCGGCGGTGCGTGTGCCGGCGATTGACGACGGTGGTGGTTGATGTGGCGACGGTCATGGTGTTTCTCCTTCAAGTCACAGAAGAACCCGTTGCCGGGTGAAGCTCCGGCTGCGGTTACTTGGTGTGGTCCATTAATTTGGCTCCTTGTTCTTGTGTGGGAACGTCCCGGGTTAGCAACACCTATTCTAGGCCTGTCGGCCCAAGAATGTCAACCTGAAATCAGCACTAAATCGATGAACGCTAGCGCCAGACATACGAAATGTTTAAAATGGGCACTGACAGTGTTCAGCAATTTTTCATCCTCGACGGGCAAAAAATTCATCATGGCAGTTTCGGGTTTGGCGCTCTTTGGTTTCATCCTGGCGCATCTGGCCGGAAATCTTCAAATCTTCCTTGGACCCGAGGCCTTAAACACGTATTCCGCTTTCCTGCGTTCCACGGGGGACCTTCTCTGGGTAGCGCGTATCACGCTCATCGTTATGGCCGTCCTTCACATTTGGACCGCCATCAGCCTCACCTTGGAAAATCGTGCGGCACGGCCGCAGGGTTATGCGAAAAGAGACTACATTGAAGCGTCTTACGCTTCTCGCACTATGCACTTCTCAGGTTTTATTGTTCTTGCCTATCTCGTTTATCACCTGATGCACTTCACTTTTCATTCCGTACATCCGGAACTTTCGAGTTTTGCCGACGCCAAGGGACGGCATGATGTCTATCGCATGGTGGTCGGAAGCTTCCAGCAGCCCGCGATTGCCATCATTTATTTGATCGGTAACTTTCTATTAGGCATGCATCTGTCGCATGGCTTCTACAGCATGTTCCAGTCGCTGGGACTCGTAACGGACGGCGTCCGGCCGGGCTTGCGCAAACTGGCTTACGTTGTGGGCTACGGTATCTTTCTAGGATACGCCGCCATTCCACTTAGCGTTTGGCTGGGGATTGTTAAATGAGCTCACTCGAATCCAAAGTTCCTGCGGGGCCCGTTCCTCAGAAGTGGGACAAGCACAAGTTCGAGATGAAGCTTGTGAACCCTGCGAACAAGCGTAAGTACAGCGTCATCGTTGTGGGGTCTGGACTTGCTGGTGCCTCCGCAGCCGCATCGATGGCGGAGCTCGGCTATCAGGTCTCCTGTTTTTGTTTTCAGGACAGTCCGCGCCGCGCGCACTCCATTGCCGCGCAGGGCGGCATCAATGCCGCCAAAAACTATCCTAACGATGGCGATAGTATCTACCGATTGTTCTACGACACCGTCAAAGGTGGCGATTTTCGCGCGCGCGAAGCCAACGTCTACCGCCTCGCGCAGATTTCCAACAATATCATCGATCAATGTGTCGCGCAGGGAGTGCCATTCGCGCGCGAGTACGGCGGCCTTCTTGCCAACCGCTCTTTCGGCGGTGCCTTGGTCTCCCGGACTTTTTACGCGCGTGGCCAGACCGGACAGCAGCTGCTTTTAGGCGCGTACCAGGCACTCAGCCGTCAAATCGGTCAACAAAAAGTGCAGATGTATCCGCAAACCGAAATGATGGACCTGGTCGTCATCGATGGCCAGGCGCGCGGAATAATCACCCGCAATCTTGTGACCGGCAAGATTGAATCCCATGCGGCAGACGCTGTCGTGCTTGCGACGGGAGGCTATGGCGCTGTTTTCTATCTTTCGACCAATGCCATCGGCTGCAACGTTTCCGCCACTTTTAAGGCGTACAAGAAGGGCGCTTATTTTGCGAATCCCTGCTATACGCAGATCCATCCGACGTGCATTCCGGTCACAGGCGATCACCAGTCGAAACTCACGCTCATGTCCGAGTCGCTCCGCAATGACGGACGCGTGTGGGTCCCCAAGCTAAAAGGAGATACGCGGGGGCCTCAAAATGTTCCGGAGAACGAACGTGATTATTTCCTTGAACGGAAATATCCGACCTATGGCAACCTTGCGCCGCGCGATATCGCTTCACGCGCGGCCAAGCAAGTCTGTGATGAAGGCCGCGGCGTTGGCCCCGGCGGTCGCGGCGTATTTCTCGATTTTGCGGATGCGATCAAGCGCCTCGGCCCGAAAGCGATCAAGGAACGCTACGGCAATCTTTTCGATATGTATGGGCGAATCACAGGAGAAAATCCATTTAAAACACCGATGCGTATTTATCCTGCCGTGCATTACACGATGGGCGGGCTTTGGGTCGACTACAACTTGATGAGCAATATTCCCGGGCTGCATGTCATCGGCGAAGCGAATTTCTCCGACCACGGCGCCAACCGTTTAGGCGCCAGTGCGCTGATGCAGGGGCTGGCCGATGGCTATTTCGTCCTGCCCTATACGATCGGCGATTACTTAGCATCGGTCAAACGAGCGCCACTCACGACGGACCATCCCGAATTTAAAAAAGCACAAAGTGAAGTCGAAGCGCGAATCCGACGTCTGCTCTCTATCAAAGGAAAGCGCACCGTTACGTCGTTTCATCGTGAGCTCGGGCTTTTGCTTTGGGAGTTTTGCGGTATGGGAAGGAACAAGGCCGGACTGGAAAAGGCGCTTGCGCGCATACCGCAGATCCGCGAAGAATTCTGGAAAAACGTGAACGTCCCTGGCGGCCATGAAGATTTCAACAGGACGCTGGAGCGCGCGCTGCGTGTGGCGGACTTTCTCGAATTCGGGGAGTTGATGGTTCAGGACGCGCTGCACCGCGATGAGTCTTGCGGCGGGCATTTCCGTGAAGAACATCAAACCGAAGAAGGCGAAGCCAAGCGTGACGATGCCAATTTTAGTTATGTCGCGGCGTGGCAGTATGCCGGCGAAGGCAAGCCCGCGATTTTAAACAAGGAACCTCTGCAGTTTGAGGAAGTGCACCTGGCGACAAGGAGCTATAAGTGAATTTGACCTTACGCGTATGGCGCCAAAAGCAGG
>JANLWZ010000400.1:0-10460 GCA_031364865.1 Elusimicrobiota bacterium | reverse complement strand
CTTAACAATTGTGTCGACGAGACCTTCCTTTTTTGGTCTGGAGATGCATCTCCTCGATTTATACAAGACCATTGAAGTTTTCAAACCACAGGCTGTTGTCATAGATCCCCTGACCAGTCTCATTGCGGAGGGGAGCCAACGTGAAATTCAATCCATGGTGACTCGCATGATTGACCTTTTGAAATCCAAAGGCATCACCGGGTTTTTTACAAGCCTGGTTTCGTCAACCGCACAAAATTATACGAGCGGGGAAGTCGGCGTTTCTTCTTTAATTGACACCTGGCTCGTGGTTAGAGAAATAGAAGAGGATGCGGGTAAAAGACGCATCCGTGGACTCTACATTGTTAAGTCGCGTGGCATGGGCCACTCCAGTGACGTGCACAAATTGATTTTAAGTGATGATGGAATTGCCTTAGTCCCCGTGGAAGCTGCCGTAAGGCCCAATCAGACAGAGAAGGTTAGTAGAAGTATTTCTGAGAAACAAAAAATGATGCTTAAGGCAGATTCGAAACTGGGCATCTGACTAGGTCATGGGAGCATTACATCCCAACTTCATTGTCGGCATTGGCGGATCAGCCGGAAGTCTTAACGCATACAAGGCGCTCTTGGAGGCCCTGCCTTCAAATACAGGCATGGCCTTTGTCTTTGTTACTCATTTGTACCCCACCGCCAATAGTCAGTTAGCTCATATTCTGTCCAGGCACACGAAAATGCCAGCCATGGTGGCTTCCGAGGCGCTACCGATCCGGGCGAATCACGTCTACGTGATTCCTCCGAACGCGGATCTTCTAATAAAGAATCATTCCTTCAAAGTCGTCTCCCCGCGCACTAGCAAGAACAATCAGGTTGATCTCTTTTTGATTTCTTTAGCCATGGAGATGGGGGCGCGTGCGATCGGCATAATCCTCTCTGGGTATGATGGCGACGGCACTGAGGGATGCAAGCACATCAAGGCCAAGGGAGGAACAACCTTTAGTCAGGACATGTCTGCCGAAGCAGACGGCATGCCTCTCAGTGCCCAGGCTGCAGGCTGTGTTGATTTCGTTCTGCCAGTCGACAAAATTTCAGCTGAACTACAAAGTTTGGCAAGTAAAATTCTCGCCAAAAAATAGAAGGGCAACGGGGTTTAACCCAGCGGACAGCCAAAAGGACGCGAATTTAAGGCAGGAGGAATTTATGTCAGGAAAAACACACAGGAAAAGAAACGGTCATCGGAAAGCGAAGAGGGTTCTGGGCATGCGGGCGGACGAGATGCGCCGGCACGCCGAATCAGGCGTGGGTTACTCCGTATCGCGCGGCGAACCCCATGTCGGACACACACGGCGCCAGCAAGGTGCGCCCATCGCTGTCGAGCAGCACGTAGACCGGCCCGATCGAACACGCACGCGGGCTCTTCGCGCTTAAGTAAACGGTAAATAACTCTTCTCATTTGAGCGTTACCACTTCAGAGCCTGATCCGATTTGGGCTGTTCGATGCGATGCGTCACCGCTCGATCAACTAAACGTGACAGTGACCATTGAACTGGCAGAGCACGTTCCCTCCTGTTGTCTCAATACCGAGGCTGCTTTCGTTGAATTCCACGGAAGCGGGCATCATGTTCAAGCGTCCTTTGCCTTGCGAGAGAGCCGACCGGCGCATCGCCTCGAGGCGACGATCCGTCTACCTGAGCCGGGGATCTACTCTTATCGGGTTGTTGCGAAAATTCTGCAACGGTCGCTCACACGGGAAGGGAGTTATGAAGTACACCGCTGAGTTCCGTCCCATAATCTGGAAGGGGGGCCGCCCATAGTTTGGCGGCATAGGCTTCGAAATGTATCCTTATCTCCGTATCTAATCCCCAATTCTTCATGAAACTTCTTTTATTTCATTCTTGGATGGTCTTTGCGCTGGGTTCAGCTCTTTTCGCAGGCCTGACAGCGGTATTGGCCAAGGTCGGCGTAGAAAACGTTCCCTCTAATCTGGCAACCTTGATCCGCACTGCAGTAATTTTTACTTTTCTCGCAGTGATTGTTTCTTGGCAAGCCGAATGGCAAAACCCCTTGAGGCTTCCGCATCGCAGCCTGGTTTTTATCATTCTGTCCGGCTTGGCCGCCGCGCTTTCCTGGATGTGTTATTTTCGCGCGCTTCAATTAGGTCCTGCCTCTTTAGTAGCTACTGTCGATAAGTTGAGCTTGGCCGTGGCGTTGGGCTTCTCTATGTTCTTCTTAAAGGAAAAGCTTAACAGCTTTCAATGGTTGGGGTCGGGCCTCATCATTCTTGGCGCGTTGATCGTCACTCTTAAAAGGTAGTTCCTGCAGCCATGCGAATCTTAATCCTCGAGGACGATAAAAAAATCGCTTCTTTCATCTTGAAGGGGCTAAATCAGGCCGGGCACACCGTGGACGTGGCGACGAACGGTGAGGCCGGACTTCAGCTGGCTCAAATTGAAAAATACGATGCCGCGGTGTTCGACATCATGCTGCCAAAACGAGACGGGCTCTCTGTCATCGCAGCCATGAGGGAAGAAAACATCAAAACTCCCGTCATTCTCCTCAGCGCGAAACGCAGCGTAAGCGATCGCGTGAAAGGACTCCAGGCCGGAGGCGATGACTATCTCACAAAACCGTTTTCCTTTTCTGAGCTTCTCGCGCGCATTCAAGCGCTCGTGCGGCGTTCCAGCTCCGTGAAAAATGAGACGACGACGCTGAAACTAGCCGATCTCACGATGAACTTGATCAAGCACCGCGTGGAGCGGGATGGCGAGGCGATCGAGCTCCATAGCAGGGAGTGGAGGCTGCTCGAGCTGTTCATGCGCCATCCACAGCAAATGATGTCCAAAACCACCATTCTGGAAAATGTCTGGGATTACGATTTCGATCCGCAAACCAATGTCGTCGACGTCCTGGTGTGCCGTTTGCGCAACAAGATTGACAAGCATCACGATAAGAAATTGCTCCACACCTTGCGCGGCATAGGCTATGTTCTTAAAGACGAGTAAGTTCAAGCGCGCCTTCCAAAAATTAAGTGTCCGCTTAACCTGGTGGTATTCTTCCATCTTCATTCTGACGTCGCTGGGATTGGTGTGCCTGTTGTATTCCCTTCTTGCGTCCTCGCTGCTCACGCAGGATAAAGTGTTCATTGAAGAAGAGTTTCAGGAGTTCGTCCGGGTCTATCAGAAGGAAGGTATCCCGGCGATTGAGGCAATTTTGACGGAGAACAACGGCTATGAAAAGAATCGCTTTCTTGTTCGTGTCGGCGATCTTCAGCAGCACCATGTTTACCTTTCTGTGCCGCCCACACCGGAAAAGGTGGATCTATCTCTGCTGCAAAAACCTCAGAGTTCCGATGATGGCTGGGTCAAAGTCAGGAACAAGGAAGGGCTGCCGATTTTTCTCATCGCATCGCAGCGCCTTCCTGACGGGTTTGTTTTTCAACTGGGACGAAGCATCAGCACGCACGAAGAACTTCTAAAACGCGTCCGAGAAGCGCTGGGGTGGGTGATAGCGCCCATCCTTGTGGTCGGCCTTTGCGTCGGATTCTTTTTGACCCGCCGCGCTCTGGTTCCTCTAAGACACCTTGGTCAGACCGTGAGATCGATACTCCTGAAAGGGATGGCGGGACAACGTGTTCTCGCCGCCACGACGGACGATGAACTGGGTGAGCTCAATCGGTTGTTCAATCAAATGCTCGAAAAAAACGAGTGGTTGATCCGCGCGATGAAGGACTCTCTGGATAACGTCGCCCACGATTTGCGAACGCCCCTGACGCGCTTGCGCGGAACTGCGGAAATAGCGCTTTCCGGGCCCACCACAGCCGCCGCGACCCAGGCGGCATTGAGTGAATGCATCGAACAATCGGGTGAGGTGCTAGATCTGTTGAACGTGATGATGGACATCTCGGAAGCGGAAAGCGGCTCGATGAAGCTCGACAAACAACCCACCCGGGTTATGGATCTCTTCTCCAAAGTTGCTGAGCTCTATGACGTACTCGCCGAAGAAAAACAAACCCGGTTCGATATCGCGGCGGACGAGACATTCACTGTTCATGTGGATTCGAAACGGTTTCGCCAAGCACTCGTCAATCTGGTGGATAACGCGATCAAGTACAGCCCTGTAGGCGGTGTGGTGACGCTGCGAGGCTCCTTCCAGACTCCGAATCATGTCCTTTCGGTCGCCGATTCCGGAATCGGGATAGAACCCGAGCATCTTCCCCGCATCTGGGACCGTCTGTACCGTGCCGACTCCAGTCGTTCAGAAAAAGGATATGGCATGGGACTTTCGATGGCCAAAGCCATTGTCGAAGCGCACGGCGGCCATATCGATGTTTCCAGTATTCCCGGTCATGGGTCGATCTTTTCGATTCTCCTTCCTTGATTACAAACTCGTAATCTTCCCGCAAGGTTCTCGTAAGGTCGTCCCGCTACGCTATCGCCCGTGGCCCCACTGCGGATTTTACTTACGACAGAAACATCGAAGTGGAGCGGCGGCGCGGTACAAACGGCATTATCGGCGTGGGCGTTAATGAAGCGCGGGCACCAGGTCTGGATTGGATGTAAACCGGACAGCGACCTCTATCACTACGCCGTCCAGCACCAAATTCCTGTGTTTCCCATTCGTATTCGCGGCGATGCCGACCCAATCGCCCTGTTTTCTCTCCTCCGTTTTATCCGCAAAGAACGTATCGATGTGCTTCATGCGCAGCATGCGAAAGCGCACGCCGTCGGCCTTCTGGCTTCCGTTCTCCTTCCCGGGCGATTCGCGTTTTTTGTGACGCGGCGCGTCTCTTTCCCGCCCAACAAGCACATGTTCAGCCGATGGAAATATACGTCCTCTCGAATCGATGCGCTCATTGCGGTGTCCGAGGGGGTTAAGGATGTGTTGACGCACGCAGGAGTGTCTCCGGACAAAGTGCGGGTCATCTACAGCGCGGTGGATCCTCAGGCCTTTCAGCCTCCAGCAAAAGCTTTTATCGAAAAATTAAAACAAAAATTAGAGATAAGGCCGGAGACTCCGGTCTTTATTAAAGTGGCAAACTACGCGGCGTGGAAAGGCCAATCAATATTTTTAGCGGCCGCCGCCCGTCTACTGCAAATGGGACAACGGGCGCAGTTTATTCTCGCGGGGCGAGGCAATGATGGAGAGGAGGTGTCGCGGATGATCAACCAATGGGGTCTGCAAAAAAATGTGGTGGCATTGGGCTTTCGCTCCGATGTGCCGGACCTGCTGACGCTTTCCAATGTGAGTGTCAATGCCGCCATTGAAGGGGAGGGGTTATCCGGGGCCTTAAGAGAGTCCTTATTCATGGGAATCCCGGTAATCGCTGCCGATGTATCGGGTAATCGAGAACTTGTAGAAGAGGGGGTCACAGGCCGGCTGATTCCTCCGGACAATCCCCAAGCTCTGGCGGACGCGATGGGCTGGATGTTGGACTGTAAAGACCAGGCAAAAGAACTTGCACAAGCAGGGCAAAAAAGAGTGAAATCACTCATGCTGATCGACCAAACAACATGTCAAATAGAATCGTTATACAGAGAGTTTTTGCCCCATTAAGCACGCTTCGTTACACCACTGTAAGAGGAAGTATCGCCTTTTAGCGCTTTCCATCCTCATTCTGCAGATCACCCACCAGCCGTCTTTCGGCTCGGAGCAAGCTCCTCACATGAAAGACATAATGCGAGATATCGGCCGGAACCAGCGTGCGATCGCAACCTCTCCCTTACGTATGAATACAAAAGACCGTTGGTTATGGGGGGCAACAGGCGTCTCCATGTTGATGCTCTTGCCTGAATTTAACGGCCATCGTTCGTTTGATGAAAAAATTAATGCTGGAATCGACCGGGGCGATCAGCCTTATGAAAGTTTCTTCAAGCGGTTCACATATTTGGGAGATGGTGGTGTTCTCTTCGGCGCTTGTGTGGCTACGTATGGAATTAGTTCGGTTGGCGACTATGAGGGCACTCAAAGATTTTCGGCTCAATGGATGGAGGCGCTTGTAGATACGAGCCTATGGGTGGGTGCCCTCAAAATGTTGACAGGACGCAATCGCCCTCAAAGCATGGATGCAGAAAGTGAATTCAGCGGGCCGGTGGGCTATTTCAATAATCAAGGAGGAAACTCTTCCTTTCCCTCTGGTCACACGGCATTGGCATTCGCAACGGCCGCAGTTTTCACCCGTGAATCAGATAACGATCCCTGGGTGGGTGTCCCAGCCTATCTCGTCGCAGGTGGAGTTGGGTTTTCACGGCTGTACGTGGAAAAGCATTGGTTGAGCGATGTGCTCTTTGCCGCAGTTCTCGGTCACAGCATCGGCATGCTGGTAGAAAATCGTCATCTCAGCAAAGGCGAGACTGCGTTTCGCTTGGAGCCGGAGATCAATCCTCAACAACCGGGGCTGAAACTCGTTTTTCAGTGGTAAACGATGGCTCGCCTTAGACGACTGCGCCTGGTCTTGACCCTTGCGATGGCCTGGACAAGCGTGAGCGAGGTGGCGTGGTCGAATAATGACAAGCAGGTGCGTGGAGAATACGAATACAAGCCACCTGGGAAGCTCGACTTCATCACGCATATTCCGTCGAACCAAGTCCTATTTTTTAAAAGCACTTTCCGCAAAGAAAATGCTGCGCCCATGCTGATCGTTGTGGGGAGTACAGCACTCCTGATTTGGAAAGATCAAGAGATTTTAGAGGCGACGCAGAGGTTCGGCCGTCGCAACGGTATCTCGCAGACCTCCGATCAATCCAGCCGTCATGGTGTCAAGATCGGATCGCAGAAGCTGGAGATTGGACTGCCATCGAATGCGGGCGAAGGGATGTACTTCCTGGGAGACGGATGGCTGCACTTTGGGATTGCCGGAGGATTTCTCGGAACCGGACTGATCACCAAGGACAATCGCGCGATTCAAACGTCCAGTCAGATCGTCGAATCCATCCTCTCCAGCGGGCTCATCGTTCAAGTCTTAAAGCATGTGACCGGACGGGAAAGCCCGTTTACCACCGATACCCCGGGCGGGGTATGGCGCTTTTTCCCTAATCAAGTGGACTATCACCAGAACGTGGCGCGCTATGATGCCTTTCCCTCCGGGCATTTGGCCGCTGCGACAGCAACATCAACGGTGATCATTTTGAATTATCCGGAGTACCCGGTTCTTAAGCCGATTTGTTTTACCCTGCTCGGCGCGTTGAGTTTCCAGATGATCAATAACGGCGTCCATTGGGCTGCGGATTACCCCCTGGCGATTGCATTGGGATATTCTTTCGGCAAGATCGCGGTGAATCGTGGCCGGACGAAGAAGAAATCGGAGGACGAAACGACGTCGTTCTCGGTAGAGCCGCTGGTTGCGGCAGGCGGTGGTGGCGTTAAAGGGGTATGGCGGTTTTAAATCACCAGCGAACCCCCATGAGTCAATTACATTCGACAGTGCGCCTTGTAGCACTGCTGAATCTGGCCTATTTCGGCGTTGAATTCGGCGTCGCGACGGCCATCGGTTCGGTCTCGCTTTTTGCGGACAGCATCGACTTTCTGGAAGATGCCTCCGTCAATTTCATCATCTTGGCGGCATTGGGCTGGAGCGCTCGCCATCGCGCCCGCGTTGGCATGGTGTTGTCGGGTCTACTCATCATCCCTGGTTTAGCGGTGCTTTGGACTGCCTGGCAAAAGTTCGCCATGCCGATCCCTCCAGCGCCGGTGCCCCTTACCCTTGCCGCAGGCGGCGCTTTTGTAGTGAACCTGTCCTGCGCACTAATGCTGGCCCGGCATCGAACGGAAGGGGGCAGCTTAACCCGTGCCGCGTTTCTTTCCGCTCGCAATGATGTTCTGGCCAACGTAGCGATCCTCGTAGCAGGGGTCATTACCGCCTACACCCTGTCCGCATGGCCAGACCTGATCGTTGGTCTGGGCATCGCCTTCATGAACAGCAAGGCGGCCATCGAGGTATACAAGACCGCTCGCGAAGAACACCGTACGGCCGTTTAGGCGCTGCCGCACCCCTCTCCACGCTGAGGCTTATCCGCCTTCGCAACGGCACCCTGCCGGGCTGCTTTGGCGGATAACCCGCCAAAGCTGTGCGGCAGCACGACGAGCGGCGGCGGGTTAGAAATGCCGTGTACGAAAAGCCCACCCTGAGCCCGATTTCAAATATTGCTCGAAAGCAGCAGCTTTTCTACGATTTGTGAACCAGATAAATGTCTCGATAGACCAGGGCATAAATTTTGAAGTATGAGGAGACTTACCTGTATTATGTTCGTCCAGTCTGCGATTCACATCTTCGGTAAGGCCAACATACAGCTTCTCGGGACGTAAAGAACTTCTGAGGATGTAGACATACATAGGAAAACGACCTCCTGTATCTTAGATGCAGGAGGTCGCATTTTATTCGCATGAATTCCTCGGGCTGGTGGAGCTGTTCTCCTTCGCCTCCTCTCCACTTTCGTGTCGGGAGAGCTACGGAGAACCGCTCCATCCTTCGCCCTCACGGGGCTACTATCACAAGCCTCGCCAACTTTCATTGGCTGGCTTGCCATCCGTAGCTCCGCCGCCGCGAAGCAAGCGCGGGCGAAGATATTTGTTGCGTGGGAGCTGTCCTCCTTCGTCCCCGTCCGCTGTCGCGTCCGGGTAACTACGGAGAACCGCTCCATCCTTCGCCCTCACGGGGCTACTATCACAAGCCTCGCCAACTTTCATTGGCTGGCTTGCCATCCGTAGCTCCGCCGCCGCGAAGCAAGCGCGGGCGAAGGATGGAGCTGCCGGGAATTGCACCCGGGTCCAAAGTCAGCCTGGCGGCGCCACTACAAGCTTAGTGCGCTTTTTTAGTCTCGTCCTCACACGCTAAAGCGTACGACGCATGCAAGGGCCAGCCTTGATACATTTCGGTCACGTTCGCGAAGGCGCGCTCGGCAACCTAGCCTGCATTTTGACGCTCATTCTCCGCCCACAGGCGAGGTCGGAGGTGAACGCCGGGGCAAGCCCCGGTCCCGCTACTGTTTAGGCAGCGAGGGCGAGTTGAGGTTCGCCAACTGATTTTTGGCCGGCTTTTAACGTGGATCTGACCAACCACGGCTTGCGACGATCCGCTCCGTCTAACCCTGTCGATCCTATTCAGCCCCAAAAGGGGTACGAACTGCATTGCGAAGAGTATAACACGGGTCGCTGGAGGTGAGTTCCGGAGAGGTCAGGCGGCAGTATGTAAGTTTCGCTGAGAGGCAGGACGGCTGAAAATTTCGAATCCTAGTATTTGCGTGCTAAATTTCTTGAAAATGCGGCGGGTCAGCTTGTGGATGGAAGAGTGGGGTAATCCCAGCTCCTTGGCCACTTGCGCGCGAGACTTGCGTTCGACAAACAGTCCATGGAGGATTTGCGCCTCCTGCGGTGGTAGGGCCGCTTGAAGCTCATCCAGATACTCGCGCACGAATTGCCCGCTGACGCGTTTTCTCGCCCATTTGCCCATGCGTTGTTCCCAGCTGAGCTTCTGTGGATCACGCGACTTTTCTGAAGCGACCCGCGCGCGGAGCTTTTTCAGGCCCGTTCGCACATAGCTCTGGATGGTAGAGATGCCCCTCCTCTTTTTTTTGGCCATGGTCCGCCAGGTGCTTTCATAGATAAAGCGGGCACGTAATGCCCAAGCGTGGGTCCGCTTGAGTTCCTTCAAGTGATCTTTGTTTGCCATGACGAACAACTGGGTTTCTTTTGAACGAGCCTGTTTGTGAGGTCTCATCGGCATCAGCCGGCGTTCTCGGCCGTCTTCAAAGCGAAAACCGGGATCAAGTTCGTCAATCACATTCAGAAACTCCATGATGATGGGGCCGACGATGCGCCTGACCAACGACTGGTCAGTCCGGAAAACCTCCAGCATCAAATTCTCGTCACTCTCTAAGTCCTGGGGAAATTGCAGCAGATGGATCAGCAAACCAGACGCCGTATCCAGCTCTATTCCGAGGGGGCTCAGCGCTTCGAACAGCGCCGCACGGCCCCGCTCAGCGATCATGGCCGTTGTCCATTGGACCAGAGAAGTATGTTCATCTTTCCAGTCCAGCAAATTGACGACGAATTTCGCGACATGAATGTAATGCGTATCTTGCTGCATGGAGCCAAGGAGACATCGGTCCAGCTTGACGATGGCACGTCCATGGCTGCCAGGCGGCAGCGTTTCTTCTGTCGCTGTATAGAACCCATAACGGATTTGGATGACGGGGCTGCCGTATCGATCTCGCAGGCGTTGTTCCAGGATGTACAGGGTGCTATGAAACGCCCATACAGCCCTTTTTAATTCAGCGATCAACTCAGCCCGATGGACCAACGTGGGGTCCCTGTTCAGCACGATGATCTCACCATCTTTAATTTTCAGAGAGATGGCGGCTTCCGGAATCTCGCCTTGCGGAACTGCGATCAGCATTTGCGCTCCGCTAAAGGGGTCCCGGTCGGCTACGACAATGAATTTGCCGTTCATACCAAGAATTTCTCGTTTCTCGGCTGCGGCGAGCGTCAGC
>JANLWZ010000396.1:0-2725 GCA_031364865.1 Elusimicrobiota bacterium | reverse complement strand
TAAAAAACTCGTAAATTTACGCACTATTTCGCACTTTTCTGGGCTACTGGCTGCTGGGGCATCCCTAGGAGATTGCTGGGTATAGTGGCGGGCACCTGCCTTATTTCGTTTTCGCCATGGGGTCTCACCACGACCGCAATTTCGCCCTGCGCTTCAGAGTGGGACAAAGCCATAGTCTGGGCTTCGATAGGGGATAAGGCCAACGTGAGCATGAGACTTTCAGCGCCCTCTTTCTTGCTGGTGACGTCATCATTGGATTTCTTGATGTCTCGACCGACACCCAAGACAAGAATGTTCTGAAGAATGGTATTGGTCATTTTTGACGTGGCATTGTCTTTGCGTACGGTAAAGGTGGCCATGATATCGATGTAGTCGCCCGGAAGAATGAGATTGGCAACATCCACGTTGCCCAGGCGCAAGATGTAGGCGCGTTTGCCCGGTGGAATCAGTGGAGAGACACCGGTATCTTTAATCGAAGGGACCATTAAATTGGAGAGGACAATCTGGGATCCTTCCGGCGTCGCCGCGATCGTGACTTTGCCTTTCACTTTGCTCATGGCATCCGTCGGAATCTTGACGATCACGGCTCCGGGAGCCACGTAGCGCATGGGTACTTTCTGGCTGATCACATACTTTTCTGTGAGCTCTGTCCTGGGGGGAATGTCGCGCGAAGCGGTGAGAACCTCCACCATGCCGTAGGCGTTTGAAATGGCATCCTCTTTTTCCTGCAGGTAGAACTTGATGAATCCGATCGCCAGGATCGCGCTGATGGCAATTTGAATGATTTTCTTATGTTTGTTCATCCGTTTGGTCTCATATTCATTCGGCCTTTTGCTGTTCCCTGCACGACAAACGAACCGGGTCCCGAGGCATTGAAAGCAAACAAGTTAAGGTTTTCACAGTCATAAGACGTTCCAGATCCAAAGGACGCCGCCAGAGTCCTCCCCAGGAGAGCGCCAATAAACGGAAAGGCGTTGACTTCAGAACATGCGTACACCGTAATATTCCCCATAAGTTTAGAGCCGTCGGTCTTGACGCGCGTATGAGGCTTGTGCATTCCGGCCGTCTGCAGTTTTCGGAGCCTGTCGTCGTAGTTGCCTTCGAGGCCATTATCCGCGATCGCCTGCCGGACCATGGAGCCAGCCGCGTAGTTCACGACAATCAACGCTGTCGCCAGCTGTCCCAGCTGAAGCAGCCCAAACGCCATAAAAAAATACAATGGCGCCAGCATGAGTGTTTCTGCTGTAGTTGCCCCTTTTGAATTCTCGAATGCACGCATGCAAGCCCTTTCAGCTGCTTTTCCTTGCTCTGGCGGAATCCCTTGACTGCTATTCGTTTTGGGGCTTTTTAATTTCTCTAGCAATATCGCCAGCCTTATCTTTGATCGCATTGCGAATGGTCGGGAAAAACAATGTGATCATCCCGACGGCCAACGCGACGATGACGATATATTCCGTCATGCCCTGGCCCTTCTGGTTCTTCAGATAACTCAAGTACCTTTTCATGGGTGCATCCTCCTTTAATCTTCTGCTATTCTTCTGCGGCTATCTTCGTCGTAACATCCGCTTGCATAGCGTTGATGGCTCCGGCATTGCCTTCGCTCGGCACAAACTTCTTCATGAGGAAAACGCCGGCGACAGTCAACATGCTTAGAAGCAAAATGAATTCCAGCGTGGACTGCCCGGTGTACGGCCGTCCTACCATCTCGCCTTCACCGTCACAGTATGAGAGATGCCGAGAGCACCAAACGGCGCCATACCGTAGTCGATCGTAAAATTTAATGTCTTGTATTGCGGTGGCTGAAAGTCGATGCCGCCGCCGAAAGCAAGACCGGCCAGGGAAGCATCCCGGAGCGCTTCGATTTTGGCGTCCACGGAACTGTTCATCTCGTCGTGCGACTGATAGCCGACGCGTAGTACCGAGTTTTCAAAATGAGGCATCCTATACTCGCCGGCCACGCCCACGCGGACAGGCGCGTCGTTCGTGTAGCGTAGGGCGAGAGACGTCGTAAAAAGAGGAAATAAGGCGTAGGAGAGACCGCCTCCAAGTTCCGCGGGGAAATCAGCTTTGCCGGTAGAAAGGTTGCGTGCCGTAAAACCGAGTCGAAGCGCATCCGTGGGGTCGAACACCGCACCGAGGTCAACGGCTGCGTTGTTGTATTTGGTGTCGGCAATCTTTTCGTGTACTACCTTAAGCTGCGCGCCTGCATATATATCCATTCCGACTTCATCACGAGACTTCAGTCGTCCCCCGTAGCCTCCTGTGACCACGACGTCATAGGCAGAAAAATCACCTGTGGCAATGCCGGCGTTATCTCGTCCTTCCATGTCGCCTGAGTTGAGATAGAAAACGCTGCCGCCAAACGCCCCATTCTCGACGGGGTAGGCCATGCTGACATTTTCGATCTTCACTTCCTGGTAATATTCGATGTGCGTACCGGCGGCCTCTTTGGTGGTTGCAAAGGCCAGGCCGGCGGGGTTCCAGCGAAGGCCTTCTGTGCCTTTGGCTGCTGAGACCATGGTGGCGCCCATGACCACGCCGCGCGCATCCGTCGGGATCTTAAGGAAGGCTCCTGCTTTTGTGCCCGCGTTATCACTTACGGCTAGTGCACGCGATGCAACCAAGGAAGAAAGCAAAACGATCAGTGAGATTCTTTTCATCGGATCACCGCCAGTTTCTTCACAGTCTGGACAGTGCCTTCGGGATCTTCTTCTCTGACGACAAA
>JANLWZ010000390.1:0-2995 GCA_031364865.1 Elusimicrobiota bacterium | reverse complement strand
GCCCCTCGCCGCCAGGCAACTGATCTTCCTTTATTACGCGCTGGACAACAGGCCCTTCTATTTTCGCATCCTGCTGAGCGGCGTGACGGCCGTACGCCTCGTCCTGGCCCGCATACGCTCGAAGGCTTTACGTCAGGGGATCGCTTGGCTGGGAGCCGTATTCCTTTATAAGCCGCTGGTCTGGGCGGGACATCTGCTCAATGTTTTTGGACTCGGAAGCCTGATACCGCTTTATGATTTTTACCGCGGCAAGAGTTTAGAGAGAATACAACAGGATGTGTATGACCGCTTCTTCACACGTATCGAGCAGAGGGTATCCCGAACTCAGATTAAGGAATTGGAACGCGATTACACCCGGGTGGTGATCTCCGACAAGCTGCCGTACTGGCACTTCTTACTGGAAAGATAGGGTTCTATTCAACGCGTGTTTTAAAGCGCCAGCTGATGGTCACGCGATGGGTCATGCCGAGGTCGCCCAGAGGAATAAAGGCGTAGTCGAAGGAAATTTGTTTTTGCCGCAAGCCAAAGCCTGCGCTGATGTCCGCAAGCCCTCCGAAATCCGGACGAACAAACGTGTAGCGATAGCCCATCCGCAGAGAGATAAACCTCTTCGGCGTCACTTCGGCGCCGATGCCGATTTCCCCCTCCGTATCGACACGCTTCGCATAGTCCGCGGTGAGAAGCCACTGGGAGAAAGGCTGGCCGGAAACGCCGGCACGAAACGTCATAGGGAGCTTCACCGAAGCTTCAGAAAATTTTGATGCGAAACCGAGGTTCAGCAAAGAAGCGCCCACGTTCCAGGCATGATCATCCTGTACATGATAAATGACGCCAAGATCCAACGCACCCGCATTCGAGGAGGCGTCCCCCAGAGATTCGCGAATAAACTTGATGGTCCCGCCCGCCTTCATCACTTCCGAAACGGGTCCGGCCGCCGAAAGCCCCATCGATAGATCGTACGTCGAGAAATCACCGGTTTCGGTAAAGCCGTCTCCGCTGGATAATCCTGTCGCTACCGTCCGTGTAATATTTCCGACCCGTAAATAGTTCGTTGAAAACCCCCAGCTGATGGCGCTATCCCGGCCAGCGTCGCCATACAGAATGGCTTCCTGAGAAGTTTCTTCCACATAGCTGAGATGCTGAATCGAGAGCTGCGAGGCGGTCAAAGTAGCCAGAGCCGCTGGGTTATAAGGAACGCCCTGCACGTCATTGGGTACCGACGTAAATGCCTGACCCAGGGCGGTCGAACGTGCGCCAACAGGAATATTTAAAAAGGAAAAGGCTGTGGTTCCGCTATTTTCCGCTGATGAATGGACAGGCACAAAAAGAGCCAGGCAGAGCGTTAATCCGCAGGAACAAAGAAGACGGGCGTTCATGTCGCAGCGATATACATGTGCGACCTATGTATATCAGGGGTAATGGTGTATGGTCAATATTAAACTGATTCAGGTTAATACCAATTGCCGATGTAGAAGCTTTTTCAAAACGGTCCTTTGGGAAGGAGATTTTCGCTGGAGCCTGCCATTCCATTGGGCAAGGCTTTTTCGGCGACGGTCCAGAGATTTGAGGTGATGTTTTAATTCGGTGGCAATCTCCACGAGCTCGGCATAGTGGTGGATCGTGCGGATGCCGGTGTCAATCACGGCGCAGGACAATTTCATCATGGGAAAGAATTGTTTACGGTATTGACGATTGGAGGTGACGAGCCCGCCGCGCTCTTTGTCCTTGGACGTATAGTAGCCCCTGGCTTCGCGATCAAAGCCTTCAAGTACGACTTTCATAGTGGCCCGCATGTGTTTCGCGGTGTCGATGATCACAAAATCATCGCCGCCCACATGCCCGACGAATGTCCCTGCGGAGACAGAACTGGAAGCCGAGACCAGCAGGGAAGCCAGATCCTTGAGTACCTGGTCCCCGGATTGATACCCGTATACATCGTTGAACGCTTTGAAATCATCGATGTCGATGTAGGCGAAGGCAAACGGCTTGCCTTCAGCCAAGCGCCGGTTGACTTCCACCTCAATGGAAGGATTCCCAGGCAGGCCCGACAAGGGGTTGCTGGAAAGGGCGCGCTGGTTACGGGAGACGAGTCGGTCGAGACGAGCTTTTACTTCTGGCATGTGGAAAGGTTTAGAGATGTAATCATCGGCGCCGGCCCGAAACCCATCGAGTCGTACCTTCAGCTGAGTGGCGATGCTGATCATAATGATCGGCACGCCCGAGGACTTTGGATTCTTTCGGACCTTTCGGCAGAACGCCGTACCATCCATCCCGGGCATGTACAAGTCCGTCACAATGACTTCCGGAACGCAACGGTCAATGCGCCGGAGTGCGGCCAGAGCGTTCGTGGCCGTGGAAACGAGGTATCCAATGCCTGCCAACGCCTTCTCAAGAACGCCCAGAATGATCGGATCATCATCCACCACAAGGACTTCCCCGAGAGGATGGTCCGTGGTCATGTTCATGAGACTTTCTGAAATGCGTTCGTCATATACATGCATCTTAGACGAGTACTCATGTTGTGACTATCAGCACGGCAAGCTATATTTCGTTTCAGGGAAACTACCAGGGGCGAACTAGGTTAGATGCTGATACCGAGGAGCAGGCTTAGTTGAGATGATTGCTTTCGACCCAATGCACGGCATGCTGGGTCAGTTCGCGAGCGTTTTTGAGGTTCATCTTGACCTTGATGTGAGCCCGGTACGACTCCACCGTTTTGGGGCTGATGTGGAGTTCTTCCGCTATTTCCTGGGTCCCCCGCCCCTGTCCAATCGATTGATAGACCTGCAATTCGCGGTCGCTCAAAGCTCCCTCCGGAAGGTTTTTGTAATTCAAGTTGCCATCGGCCACCTTATGGAGCATTTTGGCCGCCATCTTTTCGCTCAAGTAAATCTCGCCATCGAGAATTCGGTGGATGGCCTTCAACACCTCTTTCGATGCTTCCTGCTTCATGATGTACCCCATGGCTCCCGCCCGAAGCGTTCGCTCCGCGTAC
>JANLWZ010000387.1:0-2780 GCA_031364865.1 Elusimicrobiota bacterium | reverse complement strand
GTTGTCGTTCCTTGTCTCGCCTCAAAATCGACCGGCCAAAATGTCTCCTATTTGCGGGTCAGAGGACGTGGTATCATGGCCTCATGTTTGGGCGTTTTTTGACCTACAGCCGCTTCGTAAAAATGGAACATACGCTGTTTTCCCTACCCCTTCTTTTCAGCGGAGCCGTGCTCGCCGGGGGTGGGCTTCCGTCGATACGGCTCTGTGCTTTGATCGTTTTGGCAGGATTTGGCGCCCGAACGGCGGCTTTTGTGCTCAATCGCATCATTGACCGGCATTTAGACAGCCGAAATCCCCGGACTTCCGATCGGGAATTACCCGCAGGCCGCATGACATTGGGAGAAGCCTGGGGAGTAGGTCTTGCAGGCATGATGATTTACCTCGTTTCCTCATGGCTCATCGCACCAATTTGCTTGTATTTTAGTCCTGTTCCGCTCGTTGCCTTCGTGATTTATCCCTACTTGAAGCGTTTCACGCCCTGGGCACATCTGGGGGTCGGTTTTGCTGACGCTTTGGCACCTTTAGGTGGCTGGCTGGCGGTCCAACAATCCTTCGAAAAAGTGGGTCCCGCCCTTTGTCTAGGAGCATTTACTTTTTTCTGGGTCAGCGGTTTTGATGTCATCTATGCCACGATGGATGAGCAGTTTGATCGCAAAGAAGGGCTTTGCTCTCTGCCTGCTCGCTACGGCAGGCAGAAGGCCTTGATGATTTCAGCTGTGCTGCATGGACTTGCGTTTGTCTCTCTGGTGGGACTCTTTTGGTTGTCCTTTGCGCCCACCTTCCCGGCCCTCATCACGCTCCTTTTGATTGGTGGCCTTCTGTATCTGGAGCACCGGTTGTCGGATGACGTAGACTTGGCCTTCTTTAAAATCAACGCCGTTTTAAGTTTTGGCGTGCTGGGACTCGTCGCTCTTGGCATGGGAGGAATATCGTGAGAATTGTTTTAGGCATTTCCGGCGCATCCGGATCAGCGTACGCGGTGGAGTTTCTCAAACAGTGTCCAGTGGAAGAGAAGTATGTGATTCTTTCCCGCTGGGGCAGAAGCCTGCTCAAAAGCGAAGCGGGACTATCGCCTGCAGACCTCGCTCCTTATGCAAAAAAAGTGTATTCCACGGACGATATGTCCGCGGCGCTTGCTTCCGGCTCCAACGCTTTTGATGCGATGGTCATTCTGCCGTGCAGTGTCGCCACGCTTGGGAAAATTGCCAATGGTATTTCTGACACGCTTCTCACGCGCGCGGCGGAAGTCGCGATGAAAGAACGGCGACGGCTGATCCTGTGTGTGCGCGAAACGCCGCTTTCTACGGTTGCACTGGAAAATGCCTGGAAGCTTTCGCGTGATGGCGTCATTATCATGCCTGTCTCTCCCCCCTTCTACATGGCGCCTCATACGCTTGAAGATCTGCAGTCCGCCTTTGTCCACAAAGTCATCAGCCTGCTTGGCCTTCCTGTCCCCGCCGGGTGGCATTCTTCCGAGCTCGAGTAAGTCTTGGCTTATCGCGATCTGCCTGTGTTTCTAAGAGCACTTGAGCGCGCCGGTGAGCTCAAGCGTATTACGGTGGAAGTCGATCCCGAACTAGAAATCACAGAAATCGCGACGCGCGTGGTCAGGCAGGAAGGGCCCGCGCTGCTTTTTGAAAATGTAAAAGGGTCGCCCTATCCTCTCGCGATCAATATCTTTGGCAGCGCGCGCCGCATCGAGATGGCGCTCGGGCGCGCGCCCGCAAAAATCGGCGAAGACCTCGCGCGGCTGGCACAGGCCGTTCAACCGCCGAGCTGGCTGAAACTTTGGAAAGCCAAGCGCACGCTCTGGCGGCTTACGAAAATGCGCCCGGCAAGTTCGTTCATGGCCCCTGTGCATCAAGTCGTAGAAGAGCCCAATCTGGAACAGCTCCCTATCCTCAAGTGCTGGCCAAAAGACGCCGCGCGATTTATTACCTTCGGCCTCACGATCACACAGCATCCTCTGACCAAAGCACGCAACGTCGGTCTTTACCGCCTGCAGCAGCACAGTCCGTCAAGCACCGGCATGCATTGGCAGATTCAGAAAGGTGGCGGCTTCCATTTTGCGGAAGCCGAAAAACGCAGTCAGACGCTTCCTGTGGCGGTGGTGCTTGGTGGCGATCCTTATCTTCTGATGGCGGCGATCGCACCTCTGCCGGAAGGCATGGACGAAGTGGCCTTCAGTGGATTTTTGCGCGGCAGTCCCATGCAGATGACCCGCGGCTGCAGTATTCCCATGAAAGTGCCGGCGCATGCCGAGTTTGTGCTTGAAGGCGAAGTGTCGCCCAATGACCATATCGTAGAAGGTCCCTTTGGCGATCACTTTGGACATTACTCTCATGCGGCACCCTTTCCCGTGTTCCGCATACGCAGGGTGACGCGAAAGAGAAAACCCATTTATCTTGCCGCCGTCGTAGGCAAGCCGCCGCAGGAAGACCGTTATTTAGGTGACGCCATGCAGGAAGTGATGGGCCCGCTCATCCGTTTGATCCGTCCGGAAGTTCAAGACCTCTGGGCGTACTACGAAGCTGGCTTTCATAATCTGCTGGTGGTCGGCGTACATCAGCGCTACGGAAAAGAGGCGATCAAAACAGCGCTCGGGATTCTTGGTGAAGGCCAGCTTTCTCTTACGAAGTGTGTCGTTCTCGTCGACGCGCAGGTGAATGTCCGTGACTTTCATGCTGTTCTGCAGGCTATCCACGCCAACTTTGACGCCGCTGAGGATTTTGTGATGCTGCCCGGAACCGCTCAGGACACGCTCGATTTCACAAGCTTCA
>JANLWZ010000104.1:0-2235 GCA_031364865.1 Elusimicrobiota bacterium | reverse complement strand
ATGCGCACGTCATGGCGCTTGTTCTTCAGCTCTTTGGGGAGCGCACCGACAACGTCAGCGAGTCCCCCGGTTTTGCAGAAAGGAACGCTCTCAGAGGCGACGAACAGAATTTTCATCAGAATTCCTGAGTTCTAGTCAGCTTCGCGGAGGAATTTGGCCGCTTCTTCCGGAGGTGTCGGGTTGATATAGAAGCCTGAACCCCACTCAAAGCCTGCCACTTTGGTCAGTTTCGGCATGATTTCCAAGTGCCAGTGGTAGTGAGCCAGCTTGGACTCACGCAGAGGAGAATTTAAAAGGACGAAGTTATACGGGGGATTATCCAGGACGTTGCGCATGCGGCGCAGAACGTTCTGTAAAAGACGCGTGAGGTTGACCACCTCATGCTTCTGCAGATCTTCAAAATCGGAATCGTGGACCTTGGGAAGTATCCAGACTTCAAAGGGAAAACGAGCGGCAAAAGGAGCAAAAGCAACGAAGTCGTCATTCTCCGCGACGATGCGGGTGCCTGTCGTCATTTCCTGTTTGATCATGTCGCAGAACACGCAGCGCTCTTTGTATTCGTAATAATTCTTGGCGCCGTTCACCGATTCGCGAACGTGCTTGGGTACGACCGGTGTCGCGATCAATTGGGAGTGCGGATGCGAGAGCGAAGCGCCTGCAGCGGATCCTTTATTTTTAAAGACGAGGATATATTCAAAGCGTGGATCCTTCTTGAGATCCATGATCCGGTCGCGATACGCCCACACCACATCTTCCGCCTTCTTATCGTCCAGATCTGGAAAGTCTTTGGCGTGATCGGCGGATTCTATAACGACTTCGTGCGCGCCGACGCCGTTCATCTTGTCATACATCCCTTCTCCCTGGCGGTTCAGTCCCCCTTCAATGGAAAGCGCAGGGAATTTGTTGGGAACGACGCGCACCCACCAGCCGCGCGCGTTCTTCTCGCGCCCTGGATCGTGGTAGGCAAGTATTTCAGAAGGTGTTTTGTCTTCATTACCTGGGCAGAAGGGACAGAACTTCCCTACGCCGCTTTCGATTTCCTGCTCAAAATCAGAGGGGCGCTTGCCGCGCTCCGTAGAGATGATGACCCAGCGTCCGATGATGGGATCGCGTCTTAGCTCTGTCATGAAACTTCGCTTTCCTGCTGCTCCACCGACAGTTCAATCTGCTGTGCAGGCGGTTCTATGGGTTCAGACGGCGGAACAAGCGACTCAATCGATGGCAGGGAGTCCAAGCCGCTCAACCCGAAAGCCTTGAGAAAATCAGGCGTGGTGCCATAGAGTAGTGGACGGCCAATCGCTTCTTTGCGGCCCGTGATCCGCACGAGGCGGCGTTCGAGCAGCGTGTCCAGCACCGCGGAAACTTCCACACCACGAATCTCTTCGATTTCGCTGCGCGCGATGGGTTGTTTGTAGGCGATGATGGAGAGAGTTTCCAGGGCGGACGAGCTGAGCCGATACGTCAAACGATCTTTGAAAAGTTTGCGGATCCATGGGCCGAACTCGGGGCGTGTCGAGAATTGCCAGCCACCGGCGATCTCACGCAGTTCGAGGGAGCTCGCGCGCTCTTTGTACTCGTTGGCGATCTCCTGCACCATGACGTCGATCTCCTCCAGCGGAAATTCCTGCTCAAAAAGTTCGAAGAAAGCTTTCAGAGACACAGGCTGCTCTGTGATAAAAAGTAACGATTCGATGATGTTTCGCGCGTCGCGTCGTTCCATTAAGAAATCCCTCCCTCGCTGGATTTTACATCATCAACTGCTACAGGTTCGGGCTTCGACCGCACGAGCTGAATACGGCCATATGCATCCGATTGCATAGCGACGAGTTCTTTCATACGGATGAGCTCCAGCAGCGCCAGGAACGTTACGATGAGGTCGATCCGGCGGTGGTCCGCGGCAAAAAGCTGTTCAAACTCCATGCTTTCCCGCTCGGCAAAGAGTTCCAGGATCTGCCGGATGCGCATCTCGACGGTGATCTCTTCGCGCAGGATCTGTCCCACTTCGCGCGGCGCCCGGTCAAGGACGCGTTTAAAAGCCGCCAGGAGATCAAAGGTACTCGCCTTCAGTAGAAAATCATCCTGCTCAAAGTGCGGGCCGGTTTTGCGGTAATAGATGTCCTTGGCACGTTCGTTGCGGGCCGAAAGGACGCTGGCCGCTTCTTTAAAGCGCTGATACTCCATCAGCTTGTTGACCAATTCTTCCCGCGGATCAGGACCTTCGTCCACGATGGCTTC
>JANLWZ010000328.1:0-6728 GCA_031364865.1 Elusimicrobiota bacterium | reverse complement strand
GCCTCGCCGGACCAATCTATCGGGGTGCACGCTTCGACAACGCGGCGCTTGCTTTTGATTTAGGCAAAGAGACCCTAATGGTGACGACACTCGCGTCGCGCAAACCCGGCGAGGCAGTAAATCTTGAACGCGCGCTTCGTGTGGGAGATCGTTTAGGCGGGCACTGGGTCAGCGGGCACATAGAACAAAAAGGCCAGATAGCCGCCATTGATCACGCGCGGCAGAATGCCTGGTTCACTTTTAAAATCCCCGCCGGCCTAAAACGCTTTGTGAGGAAGAAAGGCAGTATCGCGATGGACGGGATCAGTCTGACCGTGGCCGACGTCAAAGGGACGCGTATCAGGATTATGGTCATTCCGCATACGCTGAAGCACACGACCTTAGGCCGTAAGCAAGTCGGCGATCGTGTAAATATAGAAACGGATCTCATGGCCAAATATGTCCTTCGCTAGCATTTCAGAAGCTGTACGCGACATTAAACACGGCAAACTCGTGATCGTGGTCGATGATCCAGACCGCGAAAACGAGGGCGACCTCATTTGTGCCGCCTCCAAAGCGACGCCTGAAATGATCAACTTTATGGCCAAGTACGGTCGCGGGCTGATCTGCCTCCCCGTCGTTGGCAGCCAGCTCGATAAGCTGCATGTGGCGCCGATGGTAGAAAACAGTCAAGAAGTTCGCGATGCAGCTTTCACGATTTCCGTTGACGCAAAGCGTGGTGTTTCCACGGGTGTTTCTGCGGCGGACCGCGCACGAACGATACGCACATTAATCCATCCCAAGACGCGCCCGATCGATCTGGCGCGCCCGGGCCATATTTTTCCGCTGCGCTATCGAGAAGGCGGTGTGCTCGTGCGAGCGGGACACACGGAAGCAGCGGTGGATCTCGCCAAGATGGCCGGGCTTTATCCTGCCGGAGTCATCTGCGAAATCATGAATGAGAACGGCACCATGGCTCGTATGCCTGAACTGAAACGCTTTGCTTCGAAACATCACCTGAAGATGATCACCATTTCAGCGCTGATCGAACATCGCCGGCGTCATGAAAAGCTTGTCCATCGTTCGGTCAGCGCACGCCTGCCGACACGTTTTGGGCGATTCACGCTGCACTTGTACGAAGACGCGCTGAACCGCGAACATCACCTCGCGATCGTTTGCGGTGATGTCGCCGGCAAAAAAGATGTCCTCGTTCGTGTCCATTCCTCGTGTTTTACCGGCGACACTCTGAACTCGTTGCGCTGCGACTGCGGCGAACAGCTGCACAAAGCGCTGGCGGGGATTGGACTGGAAGGACGCGGCGTCGTTCTGTACATGCATCAGGAAGGCCGGGGCATCGGACTCGAGAATAAGCTCAAAGCCTACGCGCTGCAGGATCAAGGCATGGATACGGTGGAAGCCAATGCTGCGCTAGGTTTTAAACCGGATTTACGACAATACGGTATTGGCGCACAAATCCTCGTCGATTTAGGACTTTCTACTATACGATTGATGACCAACAATCCGCGGAAGATCGTCGGTATCGAAGGCTACGGCCTGAAAGTCAGCCGCCGTGTGCCGCTGGAAATTCCGCCGAACAAGACCAATCGAGAGTATTTGAAAACAAAAAAAGATAAACTGGGACACATTCTGGAACAACTTCATATTCAATAATGGTCTCCGCCAAATCCAAATCCTCTCTTCCCAAAAATGCTGCCGAAGGCAAGCGCTTCGCTTTGGTCGTTTCACGCTATCACGAAGAAATTACTGAAGAACTTCAGGATGGGGCGATGAAAGCGCTGCTGGCTCTTGGCGCCAAAGCGGAGGCCATCACGACCTATTGGGCGCCAGGCGCCTTTGAGATCCCCATGGCGGCCAGAGCCGTGAGCCTGCACCATGATGTCGATGCCATCATTTGTCTGGGTGTGATTCTCAAAGGGGAGACTCCGCATAACGAATATCTTGCACACGAAGTGGCTCGGGGCATCAGTCAGATCCACGCCGCGACGGGGATTCCCGCCACGTTCGGTATTCTGACGCCCGATACGCTGGAGCAGGCCAAAGCCCGGTCGGGCGGAAACAAAGGAAATAAAGGCGCCGAAGCCGCCGAAGCGGCTGTGGCCATGATTCATTTGCTGAACGAAATTAAAGAAGGGTCCAAGAAACAAAACAAAAGTGTCGGGTTCTAGAAGGCAAAGCAGGGAAGCTGCCCTCCAAATCATTTATCTCAAAGACATCAGCCGCAACACCCTCGATAGGATTCCGGAACCCGTCTGGTCCGATGAACCCCTTGATGTGAAATCACGTGCTTTTGCGGCCCACCTCGCCGAAGGCGTGCTCGAACATCAGTCCGGGCTTGACCCCCTCATCGTCAAGTACGCGGAAAACTGGGATATGCACCGTATGGCAACGATCGATCGCTGTATTTTGCGCCTGGCGGCCTATGAGCTCGTCCACGAGCTCGACACACCGATTAATGTTATTATCAACGAAGCCGTCGACATCGCCAAGAAATATTCGACGAGCGAGTCGGGAAAATTCGTCAACGGTATCCTCGATAAAATCAAGTTAGAGAGAAAGAATGGATAGAGCCGAAGCCAAGAAACTAGTCCAGGACGTTCGCGAAAAGATTTCCCGCCACGATCATCTCTACTACGTTCAAGCCAAACCCGAAATCTCCGATCAAGAGTACGACAAGTTGTATCGCGAGCTGCTGGATCTGGAAAAACGCTTTCCCGATCTTGTCTCGCCGGATTCACCTTCTCAACGTGTAGGTTCGGAAATCACCGGCGGTTTTCAAACCGTCAGGCATCGCGCACCGATGCTTTCTCTAGACAACACATTTAATGAAAACGAAGTGCTTGAGTGGGATGACCGCCTGCAGAAGCTCATTGGCACCATGGAACACAATTTTATGGTCGAGCCGAAGATTGACGGTGTCAGTCTTTCGTTGATCTATGAAAACGGAAAGCTCGTCCGGGGCGTGACACGCGGCGATGGAGAGTCCGGCGAAGACATCACGACCAATGTCAGGACCATCCGTTCGATTCCGCTGAAGCTGAGAGCGCCATTTCCAAAATTCTTTGACGTCCGCGGCGAAGTGTACATGAACAAAAAAGAATTTGCGAAGCACAACGCGGACATGGAAAAGCATGCTCAGGAAACCTTCGCCAATCCACGCAATGCCGCTGCAGGTTCCTTGCGCCAGAAAAACCCGGCGATTGCCGCCGTGCGGCCTCTGCGGTTCATGGTGCATTCTTTCGGTGTTGCCGAAGGTCTCTCATGGACCACGCATTACGATTTCTTAAAAGCTTGCACCGCGATGGGATTGCCGGTGTCAGAGATGGTACAGCGCTGCGACAATGTCATGGACTCCATGCGGCATTGTCGAATGCTGGAACGCGAGCGCGACAGCCTCCTTTTCGACATCGATGGCGCAGTCCTGAAAGTGAACTCTTTTGATTTGCGCACGAAAGCAGGGTTTACCGCGCGCTCGCCAAGGTGGGCTGTGGCTTACAAGTTTGCAGCGCAGCAGACCGACACCGAGGTCACCAATATCGTTGCTTCCGTAGGTCGTCTTGGGACGATCACGCCGGTGGCGCGACTGAAGCCCGTCAGTGTAGGTGGCGTCACGGTGTCCAATGCGACACTCCATAATTTTGACGAAATCAAGCGCCTGGGGATTAAAATCGGCGACCATGTCGTGATTCAACGTGCAGGAGACGTCATTCCGCAGGTGGTAAAAGTTATTTTGGAAGAGCGCCCGAGAGGTGTAAAAGAATTTAAAGTGCCGACGGAATGTCCTGCATGCGGTGGTCCGATCACCAAAGAGAAGGAAGTTGAAGTCGCCTACCGCTGTACGAATCCAGGATGTCCGGCACAACTGGCGCGAGGCATTATTCACTTTGCCAGCCGCCTTGCGATGGACATCGATGGTCTGGGAGAATCGGCCGTGGGACAATTCATTGATCGGGATCTCGTGAAGGACATTGCGGATATCTACAGTCTTGAACGACGCGATTTGCTGAAGCTCGATCTCTTTGCCGATAAGAAGGCGGAGAATCTGCTCAAAGGAATAGAGAAGAGCAAAACAAGACCTCTCTCACGCTTTCTCTACGGTTTAGGAATACGCCATGTGGGAGAGAAAGCGGCCTGGGTACTCGCGCAAAAGTTTCAGGCGATGGAACCGCTCGCGCAGGCGTCCCAAGCGGAACTGCAGGCGATCCACGAAGTGGGCCCCGTCATGGCGGAAGCGGTCGTCTCCTATTTCAAACTCCCGACCACGCAGACGCTTCTGCGGAAATTTAAACGCGCTGGCCTATCCATGAAAGAAGAGATCGCCAAGCGCTCCGGGCCGCAGCCCTTTGAGGGAAAAACGATCGTGTTTACGGGGGAGATGGAGAAGCTCAGTCGGCCGGAGGCTGAACGTATGGTGCGCGAATTTGGCGGCAACGCCACGGGCAGTGTCTCCGCTAAAACAGACTTTGTTGTTGCGGGCAAAGAACCTGGCTCGAAGTTCGACAAAGCGCAGAAGCTCGGCGTGAAAATCCTTACTGAAAAGCAGTTTCTAAAGCTCCTTCCTACGAACGGCAACTAAGCCGTTCTTTGCTAAAATTGCCGTCGTCACCCTTTCAAATCCCACACACGAATTTAAGGAGTCGTTATGAAGAAGTTTGATAAGCGTGCCCTGATCAGTGTTACGGACAAAGCTGGGATCGTGGACTTTGCTCACGAGCTTACCGAGCTGGGGTATGAAATTATTTCTACCGGGGGTACGGCGAAGTCTCTTCGGCAGGGGGAAATCAAAGTCCGCGAAGTCGAAGACATCACGGGCTACCCTGAAATCCTGGATGGGCGCGTCAAAACACTTCATCCTAAAGTATTCGGGGCACTTCTCGCCGTACGCGACAATGTTCGTCATCAAAAAGAGATGACGGCGCATGACATCGAACCGATTGATCTGGTCGTTGTAAATCTTTACCCCTTTGAGCAAGTTGTGACCAAAGAGCGGCTCGATGAAAAAGAGCTCATCGAATACATCGACATTGGCGGCGTCTCGCTTTTGCGTGCGGCTGGAAAAAACTTCCATGACGTGGGTATCGTCTGTGATCCACAGGACTATGCGGCGGTGCTCGAGGAACTCAAGTCACATAAGAACTTGATGCTCGACACGAAACGCCGTCTGGCCGCCAAAGCGTTCGCACACACCGCGCGCTACGATGCGGTCATCGCTTCGTACTTCCGTGAACGAAGCAAAGAAAAGGATCTCTTCCCTCAGGAAATGACGATCGGACTAAAAAAAGTCCAGTCTCTCCGTTACGGAGAAAACCCGCATCAGAAAGCGGCGCTCTATCAGGAAACAGGCGCGCGCAGCGTGGAGTCCGGCATCGTCACCGCGAAGCAGCTACAGGGAAAAGAGCTGTCGTTTAATAATTACCTCGATCTCGAATCGTCGTGGAATCTGGTCAGCGAATTCCGTCAAACGGGTGTCGTGATCGTCAAGCACAACACTCCGTCAGGTGTAGCGTTGAATGACAACCTCCTCGAAGCTTACAAGGCAGCGCTCGCGTGCGATTCCGTCAGCGCCTTTGGCGGCATCGTGGCGCTCAACAAAGAAGTCGATCGCGCTACGGCTGAAGAGATGGCGAAAATCTTCCTCGAGTGCATCATCGCCCCGGGCTATAGCCTTGAAGCCATGGAGATCTTCAAGAAGAAGGAAAATTTGAGGCTCTTGAGTCTTCCTTTCGCTCTAAACACAGCCGTCAAAGAGTTTGATGTGAAACGCGTATCGGGCGGGCTGCTCGTCCAGGAAAAAGATATCGCACGACCATTGGAATACAAAGTCGTCAGCAAACGTCAGCCGACTCCGGAAGAAATGGCGTCGCTGCAGTTTTCGTGGCCGGTGGCCAAGCATGTGAAGTCCAACGCGATTGTGCTTGCGCGCGGCCTGCAAACGGTAGGCCTGGGCGCCGGACAGATGTCACGCATCGACTCGCTGAAGCTTGCGTGGATGAAATTGAATCAGATGCAGCCGCTCGTCCTGGCGAATCAAAAGCCGCTCGTCATGGCTTCCGACGCTTTCTTTCCCTTTCGTGACTGTGTCGATGAAGCCGCCAAGATTGGCGTTTCTGCCATCGCTCATCCGGGCGGCTCTATCCGTGATGAAGATTCCATCCGTGCCGCGAACGAACATGGTATGGCCATGGTGCTGACAGGACTCCGGCACTTCCGACATTGAAACCGACTGTTGCGATCATTGGCGTTGGCCTCATCGGCGGGTCTCTCGGACAAGCCTTACGCCAATCGCATCGCTACAAAGTCCTCGGCATCGCGCGTAAGCCTTCCACGCTCCGTGATGCCAAACGATTGGGTGCCGTAGATTTTGGATCGACCAATCTCACCGATGTTTATCAAGCCGATATTGTTGTTCTGTGCACGCCCATTGATGCGATCGTGCCGACCATTCAGAAGATTCGTCCCTTCCTGAAGCCGGACGCGGTCGTTACCGATGCTGGAAGCGTCAAAGGCGTTATTCATCAGCAGGTACGGGGTGTGCGCTTTGTCGGCTCCCATCCCCTGGCAGGCTCGCACAAGACGGGTGTGACCTCCGCCCGCGCAAACCTTTTTCGTGGCGCGACGTGCGTGATCGTTCCGCAAGACGCCTCCGCGGTGGGTATCGTTCGTAAAATGTGGCAGGACGCCGGCGCTCGTGTGGTCGAAATGACGGCCCAGACGCATGATGCTTACGTCGC
>JANLWZ010000275.1:0-4525 GCA_031364865.1 Elusimicrobiota bacterium | reverse complement strand
TTACGGCTATGAAAATGTCGCGTTTTCGCTCCATCGCGGCCCTCGGGGCCGTATGTCTTTTACTATTTGACGCGGCTGTGCCCGCATCGGCTTTTTCGCAATCGACTGAGCCCCTGCGTGTAAGAAGCGGCCCGGCTCGATTTACACAGGAGGCCATTCCCACCGCTTTGCTCGCCTTCCGGCATCAGATGCTCGCGAAATATCCTTTCCTTTCTACCGTGATGAAGTATCTGGCCTACGTAAGGCAAATCCCTATCCCTTTCGGCCTCATAACGTATCTCGATGATCCTCTGGACGATCCACGCGCCAGAGCCATAGCGATAGCAAGGCTGGAAGCGGTAGCCAAAGAGATCGGCATCCCTCTGAAATTGACGCTGGAGCGTGGCGACATGCATCATCACGCTTACTTCTGGCTGATGCATGATCTCAATTTGCCAAAACGATTTGCACGGTTGTCCGCCGACGCTCGCCCCCTCGTAAAACTCGCGCTTATCGATGCACACTCGGATGTTGACTTTGATGGCGCGCGCATGGATTCAGGAAATTGGGTTAAGCATTTGACCAGTCAAGCGCATGATGATGGCGTTCCCCTGGAATTCAGCATATTGACGCCCTACGACATACGGGACTATCGCATCAAGAAATTCTTTGAAGGTGGTATCTGGGGATCTCCATGGGAATGGCCCCGAAACTGGGAAGGCTTTGTGACGTTTGATCTGGATTACATCACAGGGTTTAACGGTGATCTGCCCGCAAGCGTCGATAGATTCAGGATCATCGAAGCACGTATTAACGCCATCGTGGATGCGTGGGCGGAGAGAAACGCCGGGATTATTGGTTTGCATCTCGATCGCGGGCACTTTGACGGGAATCTCGCTGAGGCCGTGACGTCGCTCGCCGACCGTTTGGAAAAGCACCGGGACGTGCTCAAGGCGGCGCACGCCCGCGCTGTTAAGGATTTAAATTATTGGAATGTTGATCTTAGTGCGCCTGTGTCTTCCCCGGAGCCGGTCATATCACAATCTGCCGGAGTTGCTTCAAGGCCAGCCCCAGTACCTGCTTCAAAAGAGACCAAGCTCGCCTCACGCATCGTGACCCTGAGCGGTACCAAGGTGGAAATCCGCCCCGGCGGAAACGTATCGATTGACATCGGAGTCTTTCCACCCCCCACCAAGCTCGACGCGCTGACGGATTATTTGCAGGACAGCGGTTGGTCGGGAGAAGATGGCTATTACATTGGAAACGAGAACAGCTCAGCCGCCTCACGAGATGCCATGGTGACGCGCATCCCGGGTTTGCAAGTACTTGGCGCTGATAAAAATCAATCTACCGTCATTAAGCAAGTGCGAGCTATTGGTGTCGGTCCCGAGGCCGTGCGTATGGAATTGATGCGCATGCTTGCGGAACCCGATTCCAAATTGCCCAAATTCATTGGATTTGACGTAGACGATACGCTCCTTGGCGTGAAAGAGAATGGCAAGAAAGAGGGCCTGCTGCAGGATCGCAAGGAACTCGCCGATGCTTTAGTGTCGCTCGCCCTCCGTGGCGTACAGTTGATTATTTTCAGCGATAACGCCGCGGATGTCATAGAGCGCAGAATCGCAGAGCCGCTCCACCACCTCTTGCACGACAACCTCACGTCCGGGCAGCGCCCACCGGTGATGCGCTTCTACACCAACGGCATGATTTCTCAATTTTCCTTAGATCCCTTGAAGCCGTATACGCAAGCCGTCACACGCAACACCGCTTATGGAAAGGCTTACCGGCTTCATCGCGAAATCTTTTCGATGCTGCGCGACGTGGTGGGGGCTGTTCACGAGAACCAAGGCCGAATCGAGGGTGGTGGTGTTCTGCATGCCTACTACCGTGACCGGCTGGCCACTGAACAGAACGGGAGATGGGTGATTTCGGAAAGCATCCAACGTCACTATCCTTTGTTTAAGCTCAGCCAAACGCCGGCCGGGAATATCGAGTTGCCGATCGTTCAAGAACGCGATGTTTTTGACGATGGCACCGCGTCACAGATGTCGATCAATCCTGTCCCGAGCCGGAAATTGGAAGGGGTGGTGCTTGAGGATGGGGAATCCGATGAGCGTGAAAGGTTCATCGAAGAGCTTGCCCGTGCGCTGGAGGCCAAAGAGCGAGAACGCCAAACTTTGGTTTCTCAGAAAAAACAGGATGACGATCTGCTGGGCAGGCCGCTGCATGACCAGTCGCTCATTACGCAGCCACTCCTCATCCAGGCAAGAAAGCTTTTAGGTGTGGAAGATCTTGTCCGCGAACAACGCATGCCGGGACAACATGCCGAAGCTGTAGAACGCGCGTATCGTGCCATCGTTGCGATGCATCGCATCCTGACCAGCAAAGATTTATCGTTTGATACGGTCACCGAGTCTGAGTTTAACCGATTCTTCGGTGTTCAGCCCGTCCTTGTGGCCGCTGGCCATGGCACACGATTCTCCCGATTTCTTCATAAGGCGTTCGCGCGTTCAGGGTTGGTCAAAACCAATATTGCGCATGTGATAGAAGGGACGTACTGTACCCCTGGCATGCGGCGCACCGTGGTGGTATCAGAAAATTTGATAGGGCAATTGGCCAAAGACGATCTTCTGGAAAGTTATGACACTCATTCGCATACCTTCCGTGTCCATCCCGACATTTGGCGCGTAGAAAAGGATGCCCGCGCAAGAATTATTGATTCGAAGCATCTGGATGCTGAAAAAACGCAGAGTCTCATCGGGCTTGACCCGGAGCAATTTGACCTGGTCTACAGCCCCTCCGAGGGTCACGGCGATGCCATGATGAATGTGGCGCGATTATTTCAGCGTGGTCAGGTGCCGGCCTACCTGCAAATAGCCTTTTGCGAAATGGCCACTGTCGTGCTGCCGCATCTATCGAATTCGTCCTTCGTCACTTATCTGGAAATTCTGGGAAGGGATCTGGATGCCGTCGCGGGCGGCCGGCTCTCAGCCATGCAGGTGCGCGACAAAGGACACTTCTTCTTCAATGGGAATCGCAGTCAGCTTCTTGCCATGCAGGATATGGAGCAAATTCCGCACAACGAGCCCATCGGTAAGCATGATTATGTCGCCCATCAGTTGGGGGACGATCTCGAAGCGGCAGAGGTAGCCTTGGGAAGCGCACCGCTCGAGGCCGGCGCGCGTGAAGCTTATATTGAGAATGTCCGTAAGGCGTATCCCTATTTTGCCATCAGTGATGACGGCATCGTTTTTAGCCAACGCACATTAAAGGAAGCGGTTCGCGCCGTTACTTCCTGGAAAGCACTTCCAGAGAAGCAGAAGGATGTCTGGCGCAGGCACTTTGCAATTTCTGAAAATCCCCAGACAGGACAAGCCGATATCCTGATTGCCGCTAATAGCGGCATTTTTAAAACGTCTGTCATGCGCGAGCTTGTGCCGGACATTGCCTCACTCTACCAAGAAGGCCGATTCCAGGACTATCAGCCTGGACTCCCACCTGAATCGGATCCTCGCCGCATCAATCACTTTTGGGGTGTCGATCCGAAAAGCGGTGAAACGAAGACTCTGGTGTGGAACCTTTTCCGGTTAATGGCCGAACGATCGCGAGGCAAACGCGGCGGCATCCGTGTAGGCTTTGTCGAACTTGGCGAGTCCCCTTACAGCCTTAAAGATGCTCCGCGTCAGCTCGACTTTGCCTCCAACATCGGCTCTGAGCGCCAGGCGCCGCAGGGGAAAGAACCTGATTTATCGCCGGACGATCATGAGGTATACAGCGAAGTGAAAGCGCGGCTGGTGCAAGAGCCCACCGACATGCAGTCCTTGATCTCGCTTCTTGTCCCCCAAGACTTGCGGCGATTCCGACTTGTGGTCAAAGCGCTCCTGGCAGACTCGCGCGGCACGCCGTGGCAAGGCCTCTTCGTGACATGGCTTCTGCAGCGTGTCGCAGACTCCTCCAGTATTGCTGGAGGCATGGCGGAGTCACTTTTAGCGGAAGCCATCGATGCGGGCATCGTGGATTCAGATTCCGCTCATGGAGGCGTTGCACTGCTGCAGCATTTAACGGCGACAGCGAAACATCCGGCGCTGGATTATGTGATCCGTCGTTTAAATGTAAACCGTGAATCAGTCCAGGAGATGGTTCGCCAACGCCGAGCCGACTTGTTCTTCATCACGGGAGAAGATGAAGCCGTTTTGGGCAGTCTTTTGCGCCAGAATTTCCAGAAAACGCAGCTCACTCTGGACATGCTGGTCAGCGAGAATGCAGTTCACCGAAAAACTTCGGCGGACAGCCGTTCTCCCAGAGAATCCCCTGAAGCTTTTCTGATCACGGGGGGTTCCAGCGGCAATTTCTTTTCCAGCGTGCTTTTGGAAATTATTGGCTTAACGCCATCGGCGCGGGATGTGCGTCTGAGTACCGTGATTGGACTGTCGCCGTATGATGATGGCGGTTCTTCTGGTCGTATGCTGAAGCAGCTTTTGCCTGTGCTGGGTCCCATCCCTCCTCCCGGCGATGAGACCAATGTGATGTCAGGACTCGCTTCACA
>JANLWZ010000249.1:0-1865 GCA_031364865.1 Elusimicrobiota bacterium | reverse complement strand
CCTGGACTTTGATGCCAGGTGCCGGCGTATAGTCAAAGCGTGTGATGATCGGACCCGGATGGATCTCGACCACTTTCCCCTGTACACCAAAATCGAGCAGTGTCTTTTCCAGATGCTGCGCGCTGGCCAGAAGATCTTCTTCCTTCGCCATGACCGGATTGCGCTCGCCGTAGATCAACAGGTCGAGCGACGGCTTTACAAAAGGTTTTTTGTCCACCGCATCACCGGAAGCTTTCACTTCGGCAGCGGCCGCTGCCGGTTGCGGCACCGGGGTTCTTACCGTGGCAGGTTTGCCCATGATTTGTGGTTTGGCGACAGCGGGGGCAGGTTTGGCCAGCTCTTCTTTACCACTGATCTTCGGCATGGTCTTCCTGGGCGCTGGCTCCTGAGCTTTGGCCTTTGTGATGTGAACGGCCTGGCGCCACTCCGACCAGTCCATCACCAGGCGCTGCCATAACCAGCTGAAGAATTCGCCGGGCCGGCGTCCCGAGCGCCAGAGACATACGCCTAAGAGGATCACACTCGAGATGAAGAGGCCGCCCCAATTGCCAAAATACTGGCTGAATAAGCCGCTACTAAGCTTGCCTGCGTAACCACCAACATTGACACGCAATAAAATATTGCCTAAGGAAGTTAATACGGAGGTAGCAGCCAGCAGAAGAAGGCCGTCGACAAGAATATAGCGCCACGGACGGCGTGTTTCGCTGTGGGAAATGAGTCGAACCCCGCGATAAGTGATTAGCGCCCAGAGCAGAAAGGCACCTTTACCGAATGCTGTCTGAGTGGCGCGAGCAAGCATCTTGCCGGCATCACCGAAATGTGAAGGCCAGATTGTGCAGGCGAGGCCCAGGATGCCGATGGCGGCCAGACAAAATCCGGAAAATTCAGGAGAGCTAGAGTCTTTGTTTCGTTCTTTACGGTAGGCGATACGCGCTTTGAAGGGTTTCCAATTCATCACGCAGGGTCAATATGGAAGAGCGCCTGTCCAGCTGAAACGGAGCGCCCATTTTCAGCCACTATTTTTTTGATCTTGCAGTGCGACTCCGCTTTGATCTCGTTCATGACCTTCATGGCCTCAATAATACAGAGCGTCTGGCCCGCGTCCACGATATCGCCTTCCTTGACAAAAGGCGCACTGGTCGGAGAATTGGATCGGTAAAAGACACCTGCCAGGGGAGATTCAATCGAAGGAATGCTGGCCGCTGGAGCGGACGAAGGCGCAGGTGCTGCTGGTTTCGCCGCCGCATGTATCGGCTGTGGCGCGGCGTGATGCGCCATGGCGAACATCCCAGGCACCGGTGCCAGCCTCCGGGTCAGCTTGATCCGGCCGTCTTCGTCTTTGATCTCAAGCGTATCCAGGTTCTTCTCGAGCATGAGATCGTAAAGGTCTTTGAGTTGCTCAAGCTCTGAAGCCATGGTTAAAAGCCGCTTCTCCGTGGGCCGCGATCACGACCACCACCGAAGCCGCCTCGGCCTCCGCCGCCACCTCGGCCTCCGCCGCCGCCGCGAAACTCACCGCCGCCCCTGCTGCCTGAGGGTTCACGGCCGCCTTGTGTTTCGGATCCGGGATGCGTCACCGCTTTGCGCGAGAGATTGATACGGCCCTGTGCGTCGACTTCGAGGACTTTCACTTCGATCTCTTCGCCCTCTTTAACGACGTCTTCGGCCTTCTCGACAAACGTGGGAGCCAGCTGATTCATGCGGATCAACCCTTCTTTACCAGGGAAGATCTCAACGAATACGCCGATGCCCATGATGCGTGTGACTTTACCTTTATAGATTTTTCCCAATTCGGCTTCCGCTGTAAGTCCTTCGACTTCCACTTTAGCGCGAGCGACAGCCTCGGAGTCGATCGAAGAGATGAA
>JANLWZ010000248.1:0-2009 GCA_031364865.1 Elusimicrobiota bacterium | reverse complement strand
GTAAAATCCGTCTCACACGTGTTTTATGGCCTTTCGCATGAGCAAAGCCTTCACCAAAGAAAGTGACAGCAAGGATAGTGAGCCGGAGGAAGCCGATGCCTTGCCTGCGCATGCTAAAAACTACGTGACGCCAGCAGGGCTGGCCGCGCTGCAGGATGAATTCCGCAAGCTGCTTTATGAGGAGCGGCCTAAAGTGGTGGAGATCGTCTCCTGGGCGGCCGGCAATGGCGATCGTTCCGAGAATGGCGATTACATTTACGGCAAGCAACGCTTGCGCGAAATTGACCGGCGCGTGCGCTACCTCACGAAACGCATCGAAAGCGCGGAAGTGGTCGATCCGGAACGGCAGAAAAACCAGGATCAGGTGTTTTTCGGGGCCACGGTCGAATACGCGCGCAAGGACAACACACGACAGAAAGCGACCATTGTCGGCATTGACGAAGCCGAACTTGCAAACGGCAAGATCAGCTGGCTGTCGCCCGTCGCGCGCGCGTTGATGAAGGCGCATGTCGGTGACGTCATCGAATTCCGGACGCCGTCAGGACCAGAGAAGGTTGAAGTGCTTTCTATTGAGTATCGTGCGGGGAAATAAACACATCACAACGGGACGGTCCCGTCGTGCTTTCTCTCAACGTTCACGGCAAAATCGGATACTCTGACAATCGAGTTTTCTCGAAAAAAGAGCGAATACCCGTGAGCATCGGACTGATTGCTCTTCTCGACGATATTGCAGCGATCGCGAAGGTCGCAGCAGCCTCCCTTGACGATGTGGCCAGCCAGGCAGCCAGAGCGGGGGTGAAGGCGGCGGGTGTCGTCATCGACGATGCAGCGGCCACTCCGCGCTACGTGGTCGGTTTCTCCGCCCAGCGCGAACTGACGATCGTGGCTAAGATCGCGGCGGGATCGCTTCGCAACAAGCTCCTCATCCTGCTCCCCGCCGCCTTGGCGCTTAGCAACTTCCTTCCATGGGCCACCACGCCCCTTCTGATGCTTGGCGGAGCCTATCTCTGCTACGAGGGAACGGAAAAAGTCTACGAAATCGTGATGCCGCATCATGCGCACTCGCATGAGGCTCAGCTCGCCACCGTAGCGTTGAACCCGCAGACGCTTGAGGATGAGAAGGTCGCGAGCGCCATCAAGACCGACTTCATCCTCTCGGCTGAGATCATGACGATCACGTTGGCGGCTATTCCCGAAGGCAGCACCTTGACCCGGGCGTTCGTGTTGGCGCTTGTTGGGATCGGCATCACCTTCGCGGTCTATGGCGTGGTTGCTCTGATCGTGAAGGCCGACGATGCCGGGGTGGCGCTCGCTCAGAACGAGCGGCGCTCGGCGATTGGCGGTCTGAGCCGGGCGCTCGGGCGCGCACTCGTTCTCGGTATGCCTGTCTTCCTGACATTTCTCAGCGCCGCCGGTACTGCGGCCATGGTCTGGGTTGGCGGCGCCATCATTGTGCATGGTCTCGAAGCGTATGGCCTGCCTTCAATCGGCCAGGCCATCCACACCGCTGCCGAAGCGGCAGCTCACGCGCTGTCGCCAGTGGCCGGAGTGGCCGAATGGATAGTCACGGCCGCCGGGTCGGGGGTCGTCGGGCTGTTGATAGGCGCGACGTTGATCCCGGTGATTGGGTTTGCCTTTGCGCCTGGATGGAAGCTGTTGAAGACCGTTTTGCGGCGCCACCGAATGAGGCATGGGGTCTGAGGAAAACATGGGCGAACCGCCGGTGGTAGTGCCCCCTTGGCTGGACTCCTTATCGAGCCTCCAAAATTGGGGAAGCGAAACTGACCGAGCAACCGGTCAATCCCGACCGTCGTCCCGAACGGAAGCGATGGCGCGCATAGCGGCCCTTCCGTCGGCTGCCCGCGCTCTCGGCCTAGGGGAATTTCCGCTTTCGGCGAGGGCAGACCAACATTTTTTGCGACGGGAAGTGGGATTCTTGACCCCAATGGTCATAAGCGTGGAGCACCATAAAAAAGCCCCGCTCGTCGGGGGGAGCCAACGAGCGAGGT
>JANLWZ010000228.1:0-3998 GCA_031364865.1 Elusimicrobiota bacterium | reverse complement strand
TCGGACTCAAACGCCAGGAGTTCATGGGCGAACCGCTCGCGAGCATTACGCTGAGTTATCCGCTCGGCACGGAACGCCAGGGTCAGGCGGAGTATATTTTACGGGACGCTTTTCGTGTCGGGAAAGCGGGTTCCCTGATCTGCACAGGCGACGTACCGCAGGGCAGTGATGTGAGGCTGATGATCGGCGGTTATGAGTCAGCTCTCGAGGCCGCGCAGCAGGCGGCGCATGACGCGAAAGATCAATTGGGCGGAACACGACTGGGTGGCGCGCTCGTTTTCTGCAGCGGAGCGCGCCAGAAAATGCTGGGCAGCGAATTTCAGGGAGAAATCGATGTGATTCGTGACGCGCTGGGAGGGTCCGGCGTGAGACTCGGCGGACTTTATTCTTACGGCGAAGTCGCTTCAACGGCTGAAGGCAAAGGGCCGCGCGCGGCGAAGAGACCACTTTTTCACAACGAGGCGGCGGTGGTGGTGGCCCTTGGATAAAGTCAAAGCGTCGGTCATCTGGATCATCGAGGACGACGTCAGCACCCAGCGCATGATCGCCGCGCATCTCAAGCATGCCGCGTTTGAACCGGTCATTCTGGAAAGTGCCGAAAAAGCCTACGAACTGCTGGTCGCTGGCAAAAGACCAGATCTCATGCTGCTGGATATGCTTCTGCCGGGGATGAGCGGCGTCGAGCTCGTTCGCCTATTGAAGCTTCATCCGGAGTGGGCTGATATTCCTGTCGTCGTAGTTTCCGTCATGTCTCGCTCGGATGCCATCGCCTCATCAACGGATGGTGCCGAAGCGTACTGGATTAATAAGCCTTTCGACGCGGAGCATTTGATCCAAACTGTGCAAAAAGTTCTAATGTCCATGCCCGATAAGGAAAAATAAATGGCCAAGATACTAGTCGTCGATGATGAAGAGCATATCGTCATGATTCTCAAGGACAGCCTGGAGTTCAGCGGCTTTCAGGTCGTGACGGCATATAACGGTTTTGAGGCGCTGGAGCAGGTCGAGAAAGACCGCCCGGACCTGATCGTTCTGGATATCGGCATGCCGAAGCTGGACGGCTGGGAAGTGTGCCGGAGGCTGAAAAGCAATGAGGCGACCAAAGCCATCCCTATTATCATTTTGACGGCTTATGCGCAGACCTCGGATAAACGTAAGGGGGCGGAACTTGGAGCGGATAGATTTGTGACGAAGCCCTGCGACCTGGATTACCTCGTAGAAGAGATCAACACCCTGCTCGCGAAGAAGTAAAAAGAAACTACCTAAGAATTAAGCAGCGGCTTGTGACGTCGATGAAGAAGACGCAGAAGAAGACTGCGGCGGCGCCGGCGGCTTGCTGTTCTCATGGCTGAAGAGCATGGGCACGTACTTGTAGCCCTGTCCTGGTACCGTGAGAATCTGTTCGCCTGCCTTCGGACCGAGCTTTTGTCGTAAGTGGAGAATATGGACATCGAGCGCGCGGCTGTCCTGACGTCCCCAGAGACGCTGCAGGAGATAGGAGCGGCGCACGACTTTCGGGCTCTTCCGTAGAAGAATGAAGAGCAATTCCATTTCTTTGTAGGTGAGATTATCAGTCTGCTCTCCGTTGATCGTCACGCGGTGATGCGCGAGATCGACCGTCGTGTTGCCGGCCATCGCGACCATACGTTCGGAGCGGCCCACATGGCGCCGGCGCAGCAGCGCTTTGATGCGCGCAATGAGTTCCGGAAGCTGAAAGGGCTTTACGAGATAGTCGTCGGCTCCGGTTTCAAAGCCGCGGACGATGTCGTCCAGGCTGTCGAGAGCCGTGAGCATCAAAATAGAAACGGATTGGAAGCGCGGATCGGCGCGCAGCTTCTTGCAGCATTCCAGTCCATGGATATCGGGGAGCATGAGGTCGAGCGTGATGACATCCGGCACGAGCGTCTCGAGAATTTCAAGGGCTTGCCTGCCGTTTTCGGCCGTGTGCACTTTGTATTTTTCTTTGGCCAGGGTGTATTCCACCAGGCTTCGAACTTCGGGGTCGTCCTCTACGATGAGTACCGTTGGTGTCATTTTTGCTCACTCCTCTCTCTAAAACAACTTGATAAGACAACTTCAAATCGCGCCCAGTTTATCAGGAGTTATTTTTGTCTGCAATGGATATTCTTTAAGTTCAAAAAACAAGCCAAAACATACGTTTACATAGTTATCCAGCGGCACCTAAAACGTGTCTAAATGTCGTAGCAAATATGGCCTTTAAAATAATGGTTGAAACTGGAAAAATTCGGGGGTAAACATGCCTCGGAGGAAAGCAAAATGATTAACAAAACGAAGCCCACTCAGCCCTTCAAAAGGATCGGAAATTCAGGCATGGAGTTTGACCCCAAGGCCTGTGAAGTCTCGATTCTTGATCGTTCCGGGAAGTCCATCTGGAAACAATGCAAGGGAGAGACACCTTCTCCCATTCGCTGGGATGGCATTGACCTGGCTGGACAGACGGTGCAGACGGGCGATTACATCTGCAAAATATCCTACGAAGATGAAAAAGTTGCCTACATGCCGTTTGTGTTCATGAAGAAAGGCTAATCTGTTATTGTATTGGGGTGTTTTTTAGCACCCCACGCCTTCATTCTCTTATTCAGTCAGCGCTTCAGGAAGATTCCGCCCAATCAGACGTCAGTACCCGCCTCGTCGTAAATCCAAAAACACGTGTTCAAGCCATCCTGATTGCCAAAGAATCTGGTGTCGTTGCTGGGTTACCCATAGCGGCGGCCATCTTCAAGCAATGGGATCGCTCCATCCAGTTTAAGCCACTGACCCATGATGGCCGCCGCATCAAGCGAGGTACGAAAATCGCCCTTATTAAAGGAAGGGCGCGTTCCGTGCTCACCGCCGAGCGTCCCGCGCTGAACATCCTCCAGCATCTTTCCGGTATTGCTACTTATGCTCGCGAGCAGGTGGATCGACTGAAAGGCACGGGCGTAGTCCTTTTGGATACTCGCAAGACACTTCCTGGCTATAGGCTGCTGCAGAAGTATGCCGTGCGTTGCGGTGGGGCGAAGAATCATCGTATGTCGCTTGGCGATGCCGTCATGCTCAAAGAAAATCATCTCCAGCTGGCGCGGCTTTCGAATGAAGACTGGATCTCTAAATGCAGAGTCTGGATGAGGACGCATCGTAAGCAGGACTTTCAGATGGAAATACAAACGCAACAAGATCTGCGCAGCGCTCTCTTGCTCAAATCTCCACGCGTGCTTCTCGACAATCTGCCGCCTCGCACGATGCGGAAAATGATCCGCACATTGAAGAAGCAGATCCCCGGCGTGGAGATTGAAATCACCGGGGGAGTAAAACCGGAGAATTTAAGGCGCCTCGCCAAGCTCGGCGCCCACCGCATTTCGATGGGGCGCCTGACGCATTCCGTCAAAGCCTTCGACATCAGTTTAGATATCACGCATGTCTATTCGTAACCGGCTGCTGCGCGCCTTTGGAGAATCCTCCACAGATGTGATCTCCGGACAAGCGCTCGCCGGGCGACTGCGCGTCTCGCGCGTGGCCATCTGGAAACAAATCCAGGCGCTCACCCACATCGGCATTCCCATCGAAAGCGCGGAGCGCACGGGCTACCGTTTTAAAGTCCCGGCAGATCTTTCCCTCATGGACTTTAAGGGCCCTTCCGGCACGAAAGCACATTATTTTCTAACGACGCATTCCACGCAAACCCTCGCCAAAGAAGGCGGGATGGCAGGACTTCCTGAAGGGCACCTTTGGATTTCCGAAACGCAATCGAAAGGCAAAGGACGTCTCGAGCGCGTTTGGGAGTCGCCGTACGGTGGGCTCTGGTTTTCGCTTCTGCTAAGACCGAAGCTCGCCGCGTCCCAAGTTCCGCCTTTGACGCTTCTCGCCGGACTCTGCCTGCGTAACGCCATCGCCCAATGTACGAAGGTCGAAGGCGGGCTCAAATGGCCGAATGACATTCTCGTCAAGGGAAAGAAACTGGCCGGGATTCTGACGGAGATGTCCGGCCAGATGGACCG
>JANLWZ010000192.1:0-5621 GCA_031364865.1 Elusimicrobiota bacterium | reverse complement strand
GCCTCGGCCACTTTGGCCTGGACTTCTTGCAGGGCGAAATCGATGTCTTTGGAGAGGTCGAACTCCAGGTTGATGGTGGCGCTGCCTTGGCGGGAGGTGGAGGAGATTTCCCGCAGGCCTTGGATGGAGATGAGGGCGGATTCCAATGTGTCGGCGATCTCGGTTTCCATGACTTCGGGGGCGGCGCCTTCCCAGGTGACGGAGACGGAGAGCACGGGGAAGTCCACGTCGGGCATCTGGCTGACGCCCATGCCCCGGAAACCGATCCAGCCGAAGACGATGAGGCCGATCATGAGCATCCAGGCGAAGACGGGGTTCTTAATGGAGACGTCAGAGAGAGTCATAAAATTAGACCGTCATCCCCCGCGGATGTTAGTGGGGGATCCAGTAGCGGCTGCATGGCCGTTGCTGGGGATCTCGCCCAGCGCGATCAACGCGTCATGCAGGTCCTTGTCATGCTTATGGCTTTGCAGCCTGGCCAGCAAACTGTAGGCACAAGGAACGACGAAAAGGGTGAGGAATGTGGACACCGTCACGCCGCCGATCACGGTGAGCGCCATCGGGATGCGCGTTTCGGCTCCTGGTCCGAAGCCGAGAGCCGGCGGGATCGCTCCGGCAATGGTTGCCACGGACGTCATGATAATGGGCCGTAAACGGACGGGGCAGGCTTCCATGAGCGCATCGTAGACATTCTTTCCTTTTTCGCGACGCTCGTTGGTGAAGTCGACGAGAAGAATCGAATTCTTTTTGACGATACCCATCAGGAGCACAATACCGATCATGCTGTAGAGATTCAGCGTTTGCCCACCCAACCAGAGAGCCAGGAGTGCTCCGGTAATGCTGAAGGGTAACGCCAGGAGTACGGTGAACGGATGGACGAAGCTGTTGAACTGGCTCGCGAGCACCATGTAGGCCACAAACACTCCGAGAATCATGGCGAAGAGCAGAGATTGGCCGGACTCTTTAAAGGTTTCAGCCGTGCCTGAGAACACAACGCGGTAACCCGTGGGCATGTCTTTTTGCAGCGTCTGGATGAAATTCAGCGCATCCGTTTGCGCTTTACCAGGTGCGACGTTGGCGTAGACGCTGATGGCGCGCTCACGATTTTTGCGCGAGATAGAAAGGAGCGTAGGTTCGACGACGACGTCGGTCACATCCGAAAGTGGAATCACTTCTCCCTGCTCATTGCGTACCCAGATCTTTTTGATGTCTTCCGGCTGCATTCGGTCACCTTCTTCGAGACGCACACGAACGTCATAGCGTTTGCCGCCTTTGGTGTACTTGCCGGCGCGGACTCCGCCGATCGTTCCGTTAATGGCGACGCCGATGTCGCGCACATCCACACCGCGCGCTGCGGCTTTCACGCGATTGGGGAAAATGCGCACTTCGGGCTGGCCGAGGCGATAGTCGGTATCGATATCGGTCATGAGACCTGAGTCCTTCATTTTTGTCTTGACGCTGGCGCTCACTTCGGCGAGTGTCTTCCATTCCGGTCCTTGAAGCGAAAACTCGACGGGGAATCCGCGTGAGGCCGTGAAGCCCGTGAGCGAAAGATCCTGCACGATGACGGTTGTGACGTTCGGGATTTTCGGAAATTCGGTCGATACCATAGCGCTCAGTTCCTGCTGAGTCCAGACTTTGGTTTTACCATCAAGTCCGGGCCCGGGTTTTCTCTGGCGGAACTGATCGAGCGTCACAAAGATCATGGCGGAGTTCACTTCGCCGCCTTCAAAGCCTCCGACCGCGCAATAATAGTTGATCACTTCAGGACGGTTCTTGAACCACGCTTCGGCCGCTTTGACGGCTGTGTCCGTTACGCGCAGGGAGGACCCCGGAGGGGTTTCAAGCTTCACAAACAGCATGCCTTGATCCTGCGCCGGCACAAATTCGGATTTCACGACGCGCATTAAGGAAAGAGACCCGGCAAAGATCCCCAACGCGACCAGAATCACGATCCAGCGATGTCCTAGGCACCAGCCGAGTGCGCCCTTATATAAGGAAGCCAGGCGGTCCATCAGCCCGCCGCTCAAGCGTCCCACCCAATTGGTGTGGCCAGTCTGCATGAACTGGGAGGTTCGCATCGGCGCAAGCGTCAGAGCTTCTACGAGAGAGATTAAAACGGTAACGGCAAGCGTCACGCCGAATTGGAACAGGAATGCGCCCACGACGCCCTTCATGAAAATTACGGGTACGAAGATGGCGAGGATCGCGACGCTTGCGGCAATGGCGGCAAAGGTGATTTCGCGCGCTCCTACAAGAGCTGCTTGAACCCGGGGTAAGCCTTCTTCGTGCTTACGCACGATATTTTCCAGCACCATGATCGCGTCATCGACGACGATGCCGAGCGCAAGGGATAAGCCGAGCAGTGTGAACGTGTTCAGCGTAAAGTTGCAGAAATAAAGAATGGTGAAAGCGCCGATCACGGAAGTCGGGATGGCCATCAACACGTTGAAGGTCGAACTCCAGGATCCCAGGAAGAAGAAACAAACGATGGCGGTCAGAATCGCGGACAAGAGCAGTGTGAAGTTCAGTTCTTTGACGGATTCCTTCACGAAATGAGTGCCGTCATAGGCGACCGCGATGTCGAAGCCTTGGGGAAGGATCTTTTTAAGCTTCTCGACTTTCTTCAGGACGCCGGTGCCCACTTCGACCGTATTGGAGCCGCGTAGTTTCATGATGCCAAGACCGACCGAGGTACGTCCATTATTGCGGGCGACGCCGCGTTCATCGTTGAGCGCGTCTTCGATACGCGCCACATCTTTCAATCGAATCTGCTTCCAGATCTGGCCGGCATTCTGGCGCTTGGCGATGAAGATATTTTCGAATTCCTCGACTGTGCGGGCTTCACCCATCACGCGGACGTTGAATTCTTTGGTGCCGGTATCGATGAGGCCGGCGGGAATCTCCGCATGCTGATCCTGAATGGTCTGGACGATGTCGTCCACCGTGATCTCGTGGCGCTGCATCTTTTCGCGGTTGAGCCATACGCGGAGATTGGGCTCTACGTAGCCGCCCATCATGACATCGCCGACGCCTTTGACGGTCGTGAACTGATCCTTGGCGTAATCACGCACGAACGTCATGAGTTCCGTTTTATTCTTGCCACCGGACACCGCGAGCCACATGAAGGGCTGTTCTTCGGGATTGATCTTGAGATAGTTGGGAGGGTCGATATTGTCTGGAAGGTTGCGCTGAACTTGTGCGATCTTGGTTTCGACTTCCTGAAGAGCGACGTCGATATCACGACCAAGTTCGAGCTCGATCATGATCATCGTACGGCCCTGGAAAGACTGAGAGGAAACGTCCCGGACTCCGGAGACACCCATCACGGCGTCTTCGATCACATCGGCGACTTCCGTCTCCATGATTTCCGGCGCCGCGCCTTCCAGCGTTACCGCCACCTGGATCACCGGGAGGTCGACGTCAGGCAAAAGGCCGATGCCCATGCGCTGGAAGCTGATCCAGCCGAAAACGATCAGCCCGATCATGAGCATCCAGGCAAAAACCGGGCGCTTGATAGCTAAATCGGAAAGCGTCATGTTATTGGAGGCCTTGGCCGGTGGCGACGCGCAGCTTGATGTCATTCAGCCGCGTAAGCGCTTCCACGCGGATTTTGCGGATCCTTAAATCCTGTAGATCGGTGAGAACGTCAAAAACCTGGATATTGTTGATGAGGCCAAGGCCGTATTCCTTTACCTGGGATTTGTAATTTCTTTCAGCCAGGCGAACGGCTTTCGAATAATATTCGGTCTGCGAAGCAGAATAACGCAGGCTTTGGTGCGCGGACTCGACTTCCTGAGCAATGCGCCTTTTCAAACGTGAAAATTGGAGATCGGCCACGAGCTGCTTGGACTTCGCTTCACGGACTTCGTTCTTCGTGGTGAAACCGGTAAAGATAGGAACGTCAAGGCTGAGAAGCGCGTCCCACTTGATGTCTTCATTAAAACCGACACGCTCGGTGTAATACTTGCCCGCAAGATCCAGTCCAGGATAATACCCGCCTTTGGCATAGCGAAGCGCATACTTCTGTGTTTCCTGGTAGTAGACCGCTGCGAGAAGATCGGGACGACCGGCGGATTTGGAATGCGCGGCCTCCAGCGGCGGCAGTTTGGGTGCGGGAGCATACTCCACGAGCGGCGTGCTGGGTGGCACGGCGGTCAAAAACTGCAGCACTTGTCGCGCGACATGCAGGCGCTGACGTGTGTCTTCCATTTGAGCGTCCAGCGAGGCGAGCTCAACTTCCGAGCTGAGAACTTCACTATCCCGCGAACGGCCCAAGCGGACGCGTTTCTGGAGTTCCGATAATCGGTCTTCCGTCAGATGATACTGCGAGCCCAGGGCTTCCAGTTCCTGTTGCAGATCGTAGGCGGTGTAGAAAACGTCCGCCACATCCGTCAGAAGATTGAGTTCAGCCTGTTTGCGGTTAAGCTCCGCGCCTTTTTCGGCGGCTTTGATACCTTTCACTGCGTTGTAATCTCTGAGTCCATGGAAGAGAGGCTGCTCAATAAGGAAGTAGGACTCCGGGCGGCGCTCCCTTAATAAAGTGCCTTGGACGCCGCCCGAGCTTTGGGAGACGCCGGAGGTATCCTGCCAGAACTGGGTCATCTGCCAGGAGAGGTGGGGGAAAACCGTACCCACACCCTGCCGGTAAAGGGCTCTCAACTGTTCGATGTCCTGATCGGAAATCTGGAGTGTTTCGCTGATGACCAGAGCCTTTTGATAGGCCTGCTCTAAAGTGACGCCCGGCGGCGGTGAGGGCTGAGCAGGCGTGCCTGAGGCTGACAGGGGGAGCAGGAAGAATAAGGAAAATACTATTGCACGACCGATCGGTTGTTTAAACACTTTCGAGTCCTCTCAAAAAGATCGTCACGGATTGCTGCAGGTACTGCGCGTCAGAAAAGGTTTCGAGAAGCATGTTTTCGCCGCGAAGCTTCGCCATGACGGCATAATGGATGATGCCTCCCATAAACTGAGTGATGGCCATGGCAATCTGGACCGCGGAAAAACGGTTTTCGAGGTGTTTGGTGAAGACCTGATGGATGAGCCCGCGGTTGCAGACCGGCCCTTTCTTGAAAGCCTTCAGGATTTCGGGGTTTTTGTGAGATTCAAAGTGAATAATCTGAAAAAATTCCCGTCGAGCATGGTCATCGAAGTTTTTCATGAACATCTGGGCGATGGTATTGAGGCTCTGCTCAAAATCCATGCCTTCCAAAGAGCTTGCCAGCTGAGAGTTCCAGCGCTCACCCTCCATCTGGATCATCTCTTCCAGGATCTGCTGCTTGCTGGTGAAATAATGGTAAAGGCTGGCCTTGTGCATGTTGGAGGCGTGAGCGATGTCATCCATCGAAGTTTCGGTGTAGCCTTTGGAGGCAAAGAGATGCCGGGCGAACTGGAGAATGGTCTCTTTCCGGATCTGAAATGCGGCTGGATCAGCGACTTTCATAGGGCAAACCTACCAGTTGGTTGGCTAATAGTCAAGACGAAAATACCTTTCCCATGGCAATCGGGGAGTAGATAAGCTAAACTCCAGATGAGTCTTAGGAGGCTCCTACTTCATGTTTAAGCCGAAATACCCACTTCACGTCCCTAATGTCCTTTTTTTAACACTATCGCCGCTCGCT
>JANLWZ010000185.1:0-5518 GCA_031364865.1 Elusimicrobiota bacterium | reverse complement strand
CTTAAGTCGCGGATCAGAATCAGATGGGAGAGCGACCAGGACACGTAGAAGATGCCCAGGAGCGTGATGCCCCACTCGGAAAGGGACGTATCGGCTGGCCCTTTGGACAAACTGCGGCCCACAATCAGGACGATGAAGAGCCCGATCAAAGCAGAGGTCAGTTGATTCTCAGCCAATTGCCCCGAGGCGACACCATTCACGTAGAACGAAAGCAGAAGGATCGCACTGCCGAAAAAGCCGATCCAGGGATAGCAGGGATAGCCGGTTTCCTGCGCGAGAAAATAAAACTCACGAACCCCCAGTAAAACAATGGCCAGCATGACAAACAGAAAAGGCAGAGCGCCCATGTAAATGGCGCCGAGGAGAAGAATCGCGCCGACGACACCGGTCAGAAAGCGCGGCAGAAGCATGCTTAGAGCCCTCCGAATCGTCGATGCCGGCGTTGATAATCGGCGACCGCTTCGTAGAGGTGCGCTTTGCGAAAATCCGGCCAGAACGTTTTCGTGACATAAAGCTCCGCGTAAGCGGATTCCCACAGAAGAAAATTAGACAGCCGCATTTCGCCAGAAGTTCTGATTAAAAGATCAAGTTCGGGGCAATCCGGGGCGTAGAGATAGCGCTGGAGAGTCTTCTCATCCAGCTTGCTATGACCGCTCGCCATGGCCTTGTTGCAGGCATCCACGATCTCCTGGCGGCCACCATAGTTGAGGGCAAGCACTAGAGTGAGTCCCTTGTTCTGTGAAGTAGCATCGATCGCACTCAACAATTTGGCTTTCGGCCCCTCCGGCAGGCCGTCCAGACGACCGATCGCGCGCAAACGCACTTTGCTCTTCTGCAGCTCCGGGAGCTCGCGCCCGATGTACTGCTGAAGCAGCCGCATCAACGCTTTGACTTCCGTGGTTGGACGCGTCCAGTTTTCGGAGGAAAAGGCATACAGCGTCAGGCATTCAATGCCGAGCTCTCCGCAGACCCGCACAATTTCGCGGACGGAGGTAATGCCAGCGCGATGCCCGAAGAGTCGCGGCAGGTGACGCTGTTTGGCCCAGCGTCCGTTGCCATCCATGATCACAGCGATATGGCGTGGAAGTTTGGTGGAATCGATGTGCGGTAAGCTGGACATGGTAGAAGGACGTTCGAGAAGTGCCGGCAAGGAAGTAACTCTACACTTCCATGATCTCGCGCTCTTTGGCCGCGAGCATGTCATCCACCTTTTTCACAACCGAATCGGTCATCTTCTGGACCTCGTGTTCGGCAGTCTTGAGGTCGTCTTCAGAAATTTCTTTAGCTTTTTCGGACTTCTTGAGCTTATCCACACCGTCACGACGCTCATTGCGCACCGAGACCCGGTACTCTTCCGCCATTTTGCGCACGACGCGGATGAGATCCTTGCGGCGCTCTTCTGTGAGTTTCGGTATCTGCAAGCGGACCACCGCTCCATCGTTCGAAGGCGTAAGTCCTAAATCAGATTTTTGGATGGCTTTCTCAATGGCTTGAAGCGCGCCTTTGTCCCATGCTTTGATCTCGAGCGTTCTGGGCTCCGGGGCAGCAATATTGGCGAGCTGCTGAATGGGTGTCATCGCGCCGTAATAATCGACGCGGATATTTTCGAGCAGTGCGGAGCTCGCGCGGCCGGTGCGCAGCGTGCCGAAATCCGCCTTCATTTTGTCGAGAGTTTTATGCATCAGACCATCGATGGTGCTTAAGATGTCGCGAACAGTCATAGCCTCAGGATCCTTTGATAAGCGTGCCGACGGCTTCGCCGGCAACTGCCCGTTTAATATTTCCTGCTTTATAAAGATTAAACACGCGGATGGGCAAGTGATTCTCCATGCAAAGGGAAAAGGCCGTGGTATCCATCACGCGCAGACGTTTTCGGATGGCTTCCATCGCCGTCAGCTCCGTCAAACGCTTGGCCTTTGGATTCGTACGCGGGTCATCGGAATACACACCATCCACCTGCGTGCCCTTCAGCAAAAGATCCGCATCGATTTCCACCGCCCGCAGTGCCGCAGTGGTGTCGGTCGAAAAATAAGGATTGCCTGTGCCGCCGGCGAAAATAACGATGCGTCCTTTTTCGAGGTGGCGTACCGCGCGGCGACGAATAAACGGTTCAGCAAGCTTTGAAATTTCAATGGCACTCTGAACACGCGTCGGGACATTCATTTTCTCCAGAGCATCCTGCAGAGCCACGGCGTTGATCACCGTGGCGAGCATACCCATATAGTCCGCGGTAACGCGGTCTATGCCTTTGGCCCGGTCGGACGTGCCGCGCCAGATGTTGCCGCCGCCCACGACGATCGCCATCTGGATTTTGGCGTTGACGGCGTTGGCGATTTCTTTGGCGATCGTATGCACGGCATCGACATCAATGCCATAACGTTCTTGACCGCGAAGTGCTTCGCCTGAAATTTTGAGGAGGACGCGTTTGGGTCTGACGGTGGTCAATCTTTGCCCACTTCGTAGCGGGAGAAGCGGCGCAGGACGATCTTCTCGCCCGTCTTGGCCGACGCTTCGGTCAGGAGGTCTTTCACCTTCACATTACCGGAGGGCTCACGAACGTAAGGCTGTTCCAGCAGACAAAATTCAGAGAGGTACTTATCGAGTTTGCCTTCAGCGATCTTCGCGGCCACGGGTGCCGGCTTATTTTCCTTCATCGCTTCCTGCTCAAATTCTTTGCGCTTCGAGTCCATGTCTTCCGCGGGAACCTGTTCGCGGGCGATCCAGCGAGGGCGCATCGCGGCAATCTGCATTCCCAATTCTTTCACGAGGTTCTGAAAATCATCGGTGCGCGCGACAAAATCGGTTTCGCAATTGATCTCGAGCAGGACGCCAACGGATCCCCCTAGATGAATATAGGAGCCCACCATCCCTTTTAAGGCTTCTTTTCCTTCGCGCTTGGCGGCCAGAGCCACGCCACGGTCACGCAGCCAGGCTTTCGCTTTTTCGATGTTGCCGTGGGATTCCTCGAGCGCTTTTTTGCACTCCATGATCCCCACGCCAGTGGCTTCACGAAGTTCCTGTATCTGTGTGGCGGTGATGGGGCTGCCGTTGGATTTCGACATGGAGTTAGGAGTGGCTGGGAGTTGGTACTTCTGCGGCGGGGGACGGTTGATCCGTAGAAAGATCAATGGACTGAGCGGAAGCTTCCTGCTCGGTGCCTTCCGCCGTTGCGGTGCTTGGCCTCGCGGCCTTTTCGGCTTCAGCGCGGCCTTCGAGAATGGCGTCCGCCACCAGTGCGCAGAAGAGCTTAACAGAGCGGATAGCGTCATCATTTCCCGGCACCGGATAATCAATCAAGTCCGGGTCACAGTTTGTGTCACAAACGGCAACCACGGGAATATGCATGCGACGTGCTTCAAGAATGGCGGTGGCTTCCTGAACAGGATCAATGACAAAAAGACATCCGGGCAACGACTCCATGCCTTTGATGCCTGAGAGAGTCTTCGTCAAACGGACGCGCTCTTTTTCAAGACGAGAGACTTCCTTTTTCGACATGACGCGGAACAGGCCGTCAGACTTCATTTTGTCGAGCTCGTTCAAGCGTCCAATCGAGCGTTTGATCGTTTCAAAATTGGTCAGCGTTCCACCGAGCCAGCGTTCACTCACAAAATACGCGTTACAGCGCTGCGCTTCGGTAGTGATCGCCTCCTGAGCCTGCTTTTTCGTACCGACAAAAAGAACGGGACGGCCTTGGTTCGCCATGTCCCGGATGTATTTGTACGCTTTCTTAAGCTCTTTGGCAGTTTTCTGCAGGTCGATGATGTGAATATTGCTGCGGGAACCAAAGATGTACTTCGCCATCTTGGGGTTCCAGCGGCGTGTTTGATGTCCGAAATGGACGCCTGCTTCGAGCAGGGCTTTCATTGAAATAGTGGCCATAGTTCTCCTTTAACGTTCGTGCATTATAACACAGATCAAGTTGATTTAGAGCGTCGGGGCGACCGGCGTGTTTCCCAAAGAACCAACACCATGGAAAGCTCGACAAGGGTAATTATAGCTCCTGCAAACATGAGCTGGGTAGGGACGTCCGGGCCCGGATTGAACACGGCAGCCACCAGAAAGATGACGACATAGGCCATCCGCCGGCGACCCTTAAGTATATCGCCGCGCAGAATTCCGGTTTTGGCGAGAAATAGCATCAATAACGGCAACTGAAAGAGCACACCCAGCGTCAGGCCGAGCAGGATGAAGAAATCAAGAAAGGAAGAGATCGTAAGCATCGGTACAAGGCTCTGACTTTTCAGCGTCATTAAAAATTCAACCGCCTTGGGGAACACGCAGAATGTTGAAAAGGCCACCCCTCCCATAAAGCACAGGTAGACCATAGGCATCATCCAGCGCACCTGCGCTCTTTCATGTTTTTCGAGTCCGGCAGCCACGAAGGCCCAGACGTGGTAGAGGAGGACCGGAAGCGCCAGGAGAAAAGATATGCCGACCGCAATCTCGAGCTGCACCGAAAACGCTTCCATGGGCTCCACGAACACGAGGCTGCCGACCGGGCGCGAAAGCCATATGATGAAAGGGTTCACGAAATAAACTCCGACGGGTAGGACGGCGACGAGAAAGCCTAAACAAATCAGCACGCGTTTCCTGAGTTCCCCCAGGTGATCCCAGACATTCATAAGAACGATTCTAAGTTATCGGGTGCGCGTGACAATGTACTGCGCAATGGCGGTAAGCGTCTTCTTGGGCGTAGAATCCGGAAAGTTTTGCAGCGCGGTGGTGGCCTGGTGTGCGAAATTCGCGGCCTGGCGCAATCCCTCTTTGATCGCGCCGGCTTCTTTCACCCAGCGAATGATGGCGGAAGAATTCTCATCGTTCGGATCTTTGAGGTAAGAAAGGAATTTTTCGCGCTCTTCCCCTTGCAGTCGTTCGCGCAGCCAGATGAGCGGCAGCGTCAGCTTGCCGTTGGCAAGGTCGGTGCGGAGCGTTTTCCCCGTCACATCTTCCAGGCCGACCAGATCGAGCGTGTCATCAATGATCTGGAATGCCATGCCGAGATTCCAACCAAAATGTCCGAGCGCTGTCGCCTGATCGGTCGAAAGCCTCGCGAGGCGCGCCCCACCGCGCATGGAAGCGGCGATGAGCGTCGCTGTTTTGTTGTCAATAAAGGTGAGGTACTCCGCGATCGAGAGATCCAGCTGGAAACGTCTGCGGACCTGATTGATTTCCCCCTGACACATGGTGCGCGTCGAGCGCGCAAAGAGATCCACCAGCTGAGGGTCATTTAAAGAGGAAAGCAGTGAAAAGGCTTCGACATAAAGAAGGTCGCCCAGAAGGATCGCGACTTCATCTCCAAATTTCACAGCCGCGGTCGGCTTCTGATGGCGCAGCACCGCGCGGTCCACGATATCGTCATGGACGAGCGTCGCGAGATGGATCAACTCTGAGGCAGCGCCGACGGTAATGGGGTCATCGCTCTGGACACCACCTAATTGGGCCGTCAAGACGACCAGGGCGGGGCGCATTCTTTTGCCCCCGGCTTGAACGATGTATTGGACGATTTCAGGAATCATTC